>CAYTRK010000406.1:0-853 GCA_964440205.1 uncultured Victivallaceae bacterium | reverse complement strand
ATTTGGGCGGTGGTAATACAAAACCCAGGATGCCGTTGTCCGCAATCTTGAAATTATCGGCCAGGCGCTGAAAGATTTCGGTGTTGACATCTTGATAGAGCAGATGCCGCACATGCCCTGGTCGCAGATTGCCGGAATGCGGAATGTACTGGCTCATGAATACCTGGGTGTCGACATGGTCCTGATTTGGGAGGCCATACACGTGCAGCTCGATGAACTGCGGCAGGTATTGAAAAAGGTCCGCCAGTGATCCCTTTTCGACCTAAAAAATGATAAAAAACCGGCCCATCCGAATGAAGCGTACGCTCTATCCCGAAAAAGAACGTCCCTCACACCTCATACTCCCACTTTTTTTTAAAAACGCTTTTACCCCGTTAGCATATTGAGCTCAACAAGTTAATAAGTTAAGAGCGTCCCTCCTATTCTATCAAGCAGCCAAACGGTCTCTGGGTTTGACAGTCTTCTCGATCTCTTCACCCACCGCCGCCTGTGCCACCTTTACGTCGTAGCTGCTTTGCAGACTCATCCAGAAATCGGGCGAGGTGCCGAAAAATCGAGCAAGACGCAAGGCTGTATCGGCGGTGATACCCCGTCGTTCACTCAGGATCGCGGTGATCCGGTTGACGGGCACATTCAGCGCTTTTGAGCAGGCATTGGCAGACATATTCAGTTCTTCCAGTTCACCTTTAAGGATCTCGCCGGGATGGATTGGGCGCATCTTGTTAGCCATGTTCATCTCCTTCAATGGTAATCAACTATCTCCACGTTGTAGGCATCAGCATCTTCCCACTCAAAGCATACCCGCCATTGTTGGTTGACACGGATACTGTATTGTCCGACACGGCTACCGGCC
>CAYTRK010000405.1:0-2139 GCA_964440205.1 uncultured Victivallaceae bacterium | reverse complement strand
ACCAATATTTGTTTTAATTCCCACCCCTACGACGACCGCCGCCTATGACTACGACGCCACATGCAGCACCCTCTCCAGCACAACCGGCGCCACCACTATCAACCACTACGACGCCTGCAATTCTTCAATAAATACCGGCAAAAACCCCGCAATCTACAACTACGACGACATATGCGACCTTCACCAAGCCGAATCCAGTTTCAACAACAAAGCCACCTACGCTGATTCCAAGGTGTACTATTACGGCTACAGATATTACTCACCCGAGTTGGGGCGGTGGCCAAGCAGGGATCCGAAAGTCGAAGAAGGAGGGATCAATCTGTATGCAGCTTTGTTGAATGATCCACAAAACCAACAAGACACCCATGGACGTCAGTCAGTTAGCAGTCCTTGGACAATTGAAGATGATACCAAAGGTATTTATGAAGGTTGCCTGAGCGACAATAGCGTTTGGTGCCCTATGGGACGTCAGGGCTCCTTTTCACTGATCATGTTGGTCGGTGAACTTGAGGTCAAAGTAGGTATTGACGCCTCCGTGGATAAGAAACTCCCGCGAGAATTTGAAGATCCAGAATGGCCTGGCGAGCCTGATCCTGAAGAGGATAGCTATGTGGGAGCCCATATAGACTTCAAGTTTACGGTTCGAGAGCAAGCCCACTTGGATATGTGTTGTTGCAAAAAGGGTGCAGAGGTAGCGTGGCGTCAATATTACAGGGAAAAAGGTGATCTCCGATGGAACCTCGACAATAATGACTATTGGTATAAGACGGGGCCTCAGATGGATAATACACC
The DNA here is from genome assembly GCA_964440205.1 of uncultured Victivallaceae bacterium. GTDB lineage: Bacteria > Verrucomicrobiota > Kiritimatiellia > UBA8416 > CAYSRM01 > CAYSRM01. Next base: position 1,347 of record CAYTRK010000405.1, on the reverse strand, counting down.
CGGTGTGGATGGCACAGCATCACCACCAATAAAATACAGAGGAAATTGGCCGCCAGATACCGAATTTAGAGCTGAACTTCATTGCAAGAATATTCCGCCCAGTAGACCAGCATCAGTATACACTGAAAAGCTGCTTGGCACTCTTTACTGGTCGGTTGAATGGTCGAAAGATGAAGAAGATAAGTACAAAGGAACACTGTCATGGATTTGGTAGGTTCGGGGATAAAGTTTCGTGCGAGTGTTTTTAGGATTTTGCATTGTTGCTTCTGTGTTTTTTCTGCTTTGAGTTTCGCCGGGTGTGCAGCCTACAAGTTGCCCGAAACACAAAGTCGGGCCAAAAAAACTGACATCCCTGCACCACATGAAACTTCTGCCTTAATAGAGAACCTTCTGGCATATCGTGGCACCAACCTCTTGGCACTTAGCACCGAAGATCGCCAGCGAATTGATGCTTTGGCTGATCGTCTTAGAGATCGTGTATATAAACCGTTGTTTGTTTGTGAAGTTGCAAACAATGCCGGAATGACAAACATCGTCTACATCGAAGGCGACTATCCTTGGCCTGTGCCTGCTAACCGTCACCTGCGGTTTTCTGTCATGCATCGTCAATCTGTTGATCTCTTCTGTACACAGTTTAAGATTGGTTCGAGGTCCCTGCCCTATGAAGTTCAAGTTGTTCGGTCTGCAGGCGGAGATTTGTTGCGATTGTTTACTGTGAGTGGACTCGTGCGCAGGAGACCAGAGTCCGCTGAAGCAGATGAAATCATTGATGAGAGATCAAGGCATATATTGACTTTTAAGTTTGTTCAGCATCCGTGGTTGAGTCGCCTCAGCAAGCCTGTATTTGTATCAGCCACTCGCCAGAATGACGAAAAAGACGTCACAGAAATATGGAAAAAAGGGGGAATTATCAAGGGAATTGGAGCGAACCCGTAGACATCGAGGGGAGCCAGGGTCATCTAGCTCTTAGTTTTCGCAGGCAGTGGGGTCATCCCTCAAGAATCAAGAAAGCGGCGTTGACGGTTTTGAATGATGGTCGCTGATGTATCCCCTTTAGCAGCCCTCGCGCCCCGGAGGTGATCACGGTTCATGCGTTCCCGCGCGCGACCGTGATCGGTATGACCGACGCTGATCGCACGCGCTACCAGACCCCGCGTTGATCACACTTCCTGCTTGAAGCCAGGAAGTGCGCCAACGCCCCTATGCGGAATGCCTCCGGCGGCATTGAATCCTGCCGCCGTTTTGCTTTTTTTCGCAGGGTCAGACCTTTATTTTATACTTTGTTTTTTCGCAGGGTCAGACCTTTATTTTATACTTTGGGATTGACATGCGTGCAGGTTGGAGGCA
>CAYTRK010000404.1:0-2144 GCA_964440205.1 uncultured Victivallaceae bacterium | reverse complement strand
CAAACTATCCAGACATCTTATAAAGAAAATATTCAGAGTAAGGAATGTTTCAACTCAAACTATCCCATGAACGACAGCTTTCGCATAAAGCACGCAATGGAGGTAAGAGCATACAGATTGAGTGACGATTCACCTATGGTTGAAGCGATTGAAACAACGAAAAGTGCAGGGCTGATAAGCATTGGCGAGTACTTGATGCATAAAGTTACAAACGAAAGCACGCCGGGCCTACGACGGGGCCTCGGCGCGCTGTTTGGGCCGGGTTTACAGGACAACGAAAAGTACGATCCAGAATCCCAGGCCAGCTATAAAGCAAGCTGCGTTGATTGATTCTTGAATTAAGTCACGGTTCATGGTTCCACCCCCTCTCTGGCCCACTTCACGGCATCTTCAACCGTGAACAGGGCCGTGATTTCATGCCGAGGATCTTCGAGCTCCTCAAGCACGGTAAAAGGATCATTAGATTCCGACCATACCCAAACTTCACAGCGTACGCGAGCAAGGGTGCCGCGGTCGGGGGCGAGTTTAACGGCGTCTCGGAAATTAAAGGCTATTGGGTGCATGGTTAATCCTTTCTTTGTGTAACAAGGGAACCGGTAGGGTGCGGAGCTTGCTCTAAAGGCCACAGAGCTTTTGTCCGGGAATGAAAAGCTGGGTGCAATCCCCGGCCCCTTGTTATGCTTTGTTCCATGCCTGTTCCTTGCTGATGGGCTGAACACCCTCAAGCAGCCAATCGTGGTATTCTTTGATGTCAACGTCAGATAAGGTGAGGGGTTCAAAACCTAATTGTGCTTCAAGTCGTCGGATTTCTTGGATTAGGGTTGCTTTGCGGCACATAGTATCTCCTTTACCCCGCCGAAGCGGGGCGGTTAGGGTTACTCGTTGAGCATTTCAGGTCCGTCAGTGTCCATCCACGCCGCATTAGGGTTACGGTCAAAATAACGTTCAACGCTGCGAATGCGGGTTTCAACCTCTTTGCGAGAGATGGCCTGCCGGTATCCGTTTTCATCCCGCCGCTTCGGGCCGAAATGGCCCCAAGTGTCGATCCATGCGGTACGGTCTGCGCGGGAATCGAACCTGAAAACTGAGTTCCAAGGCTTGCCGGTATTGCCGCAAGTGCAAACTCCGTGGGGCCATTCGACTGCGTAGTAATATCGTTTCATGATTTCCTCCTTAGTGGCCCCTTACGGGGCCGTGAGAGTTAATAGCAGTTAAGCAGTACGGGGTTGTCATTCAGTGCATCTAATATAGAGCGAAACGCTGTGATTTCAGCGTCAATGCGGGACATTATTTCTTTAACCTGAGGATTGTCCCTGTTTGATTGCAGCTCATAAAAGGTTGCGCTTTTCCTTGCGATAATGTCCGATAGTTGGCTCTTTAACTGAGATGATTTCATTTTATGACCTCCTAAGTGAGTATGGTTAACGAGTAAGCGATGTTTCACATTTATTGACTAAATCATCAAACAGCAATGGGCCGTAGGCAATACCATCAGGCGCATGATTTCTATATCGTTCTACTGCTTCGCGCTTGACGGCCTGAAAAACAGATTTAGGTATATGCTTTTTGTTTTCATTTAGGTACCTACAGAGAGTGCTCCAAGTTATCATAATGACCCCCTAATTGTTAAGATTGGCAAGATACATATCCGCCAGGTGAGATGGGGCTTCCCAGCGACCGATGCGGTATCCATGTTCGAATACATTAGATATGAGCGCTTTCCAGATGTTTCCATTAATGTCTCTGTAGAGTTCAAAGACTCCCCAATCAGTATCCAGGAATGTAATGTGTCCATTTGATTTTTCCATTTTGTCCCCCTTGTGAGCGTTGGCATTTGCCCTTTACCGCAGCAAAGGCCGTGCCAAACAAGCGAAAAACAGGGATTATACAAGTATATCAAGGGCATAAGTCAAAAAGCACTCTTTTATATTATGTAAACTCTGTAAATAAAGTTTATAGCCAAAAAGCACATATTGAATGAAAGCAGAGGCTTAGCAGTTGATAACAATAATTACAGATGGAAACTAATATGCCAAGCAGGGCCAGCTGAAATTTAGACGGCAGGACAAGGGCTAAAAAAATGTCTAGATGGATAGACCTACTATTTGACGCCTCTGGAATATGGACCATGCTCTTGATAATAG
>CAYTRK010000403.1:0-2147 GCA_964440205.1 uncultured Victivallaceae bacterium | reverse complement strand
CTTTCATGTTGTGGCTTCTTTTCAAATCCAACGCGCGCCCATTGCTAATCCCCGCATTAACCCTGCCTGTAACTGTTCTCTGGGCAAACCTTCACGGGGCATTCTTCATCGGCGCCATCCTCCTGGCCGCGGTTTCAGCCTCAGAATCGTTCCAACTTTTATTGCCCGGAGGCAAGACGCGCGTTCCAGGCGCGCAAAATCGCTCAATAGCGCTCTTCGCATCCCTCCTCGTATTCCTCTCCGCAAGCCTGATCAACCCCTACGGCTTCCACCTGTGGAACTTCATCTTCAAATCAGGCGCGGTTATGCGACCCTACCTTAGCGAATGGGCGCCCCTGAACCCCGTAAAAGATTTCCACGCCCATATCGATTTCCTTGCCCTTGTAATTATCACATTCGCCTGCCTGGCAGCTTCCCGGCAACGGACCCGCATTACCGAAATAGCGGTGCTGACGCTGGCGGCGATTGCAGCTTTCTTAATGCGAAGAAATATCCCCCTCTTTGCCATAACCGCAGGTATCCTGTGCTTCAGGCACGTCAGCAGCATCGCAAGCGAACCTATCACGAGCCTCAGCCGCAGAATACATCCGGCGGCAATTTCCCTCTTCCTTGCAACATTCAGCGTCCTCAGCATATCCTACGCGCTTACATTCAAGAAAACCGCCCCCCTCGAAATAGAAATCGACAGGGACAAGTTCCCGGTCCGCGCAATTCAGTTCGTCAATAACAATGATATAAGCGGCAATATGCTGATCTTTTTCGACTGGGCCCAGTACGCAATCTGGCGCCTTTATCCGGAAACAAAAGTGTTTACCGATGGGCGCTTTCTCTCCGCATATTCAGCCCGGACAATCAAGGACTACCACGCCTTCATATACGCGCAGAAAAACTGGAAGGACGCCCTGGAAAAATATCCGACCGAAATCGTATTCATACATACAGGCAATCCCGCTTACGAAAAGATGCAGAATCTCACGGAATGGGATATGGTCTATCGCGACCACCTTGCCGCGGTTTTCACAAAAAATCGCCATATCCATAAGTTTTCCGCCGAACAACATAAAACCGGAGTCTCGAATGCACACATATTCCCGTAACGCAATAAGATTTCTATACACCGGGCAAAAATGAAAAAGGAACATAAAACCCCTGATACACAGTTTTTTCTCCTCCCATTGCTGGCGCTGATAATAGCCGCAGCAGCCTTCTTCCGCCCGCCTTCCAACGCATCAAATTTGGATATCGTCCCTGACTCCGTGGAATACTCAATAGGTGCATGGAATCTCGCGCACGGAAACGGCTACCATATAAAGGTCGACGACGAGAACTACCCCCCGCGCTACCCGCCGTGGTTTTCAGCCATAGCGCTTGCCCCTTCTTTCCTGTTGTTCGGCGGAGAACCCGGAAATGCCGTGCTTTCGGTATTCGTTTTTTCAATGATCGGAATCTGGGCCGCGTTCAAGACCGCTGATCGAATTGCCGGAAGAACAGCCGGATTTTTCGCCGCTGTACTGGTTGCTATCCTGCCGGAATACACGGCCTATGCACGGCAAATCATGACAGACATACCGGCAACTGCCCTGCTTCTCATACTCGGCTTGATGTTTCTATACTTTGCCCGCAATAGAGATGTCGGCATTGCGCAATGGCTGGCCGCCGGCCTCATAGCATCCATTGCGGCTTCTTTCCGAATCACCATGATTTCGCTCTTTGTGCCCTTCACCTTGCTGGCGATCAAAAAGAATCCGTTTAACCCTCGCAAAATATTCCGCCTTCTCGCGCTATACGCCCCGCTGGCGATACTGCTGCTGACAACAGCACAGTACAACAGCCGAATCTTCGGGGCCCCGTTCCGGAACGGCTACAACTTCTGGTGTCCTATCCCCTACGATTTCTTCTCGCTCATATGGGCAGCATCCTACGTACCTCAGAATATCATGGTCCTGTTCGGCAGCAGCGCCGCATTCCTTATTCCATCCATCGCTATCCTGTGGCTTGCTCAAAAGAGAAAAATTCGCGAATCAGGCAGGCCGGTCACTGTCCCGTCCGCATACTGGCTCTTTCTCCTCACAGCAGGGGGGCTTCCCGCAGCGCTCCATATGTTCTATTTTTTCTCGGAAGTCCGTTTCTACCTCCCGCTTCTGGCT
>CAYTRK010000402.1:0-2152 GCA_964440205.1 uncultured Victivallaceae bacterium | reverse complement strand
GGGGCGTCTATGGTCTCTATATTCATAGCCCCGTGGAGAATCGCTCCTGGTACGGGAGCTGCTCTCTGCTCCACGGCAGACTCACTTTTGACAATACGGTCCCAGGTGAGCATGGATATGGACTGGATCAGGAATATGACGGGAAAATATCGATCCTGACGGTTGACGGCGGTATCTCTTTTCGTCAGGAAAATGGCTGGTCGGTTGAACCACAATTGCAGTTCAACTACACGATGGTCGATTACAATACCTTCCATGACGATCTGGGTGCTCGTGTTTCCCTCCAGCAGGGAGACTCCCTTAAGGGGCGACTTGGCCTGGAGGTGAGGAAAAATCTCCTTGATATCTTGGAACAAAGAGCCAGTCTCTGGACAAGATTCAGTTATCTTCGAGAGTTTTCTGGTGGTAATGAGGTCAATGTGGCCGGTGATACGGCGATCAGTGAAGTGGAGCCGAACAGTTATTTACTGACCGTCGGCGGTGATATGCAACTCAGTCGGAGCTGGAGTCTGCAGGGGCAGATAGAGAAGGTCTTCGGCGATGAAGAAGGAATCAGCGGGAATCTGGCCTTGAAATTCATCTGGTGACAAGGGTGATTGCAACCGACGACGACACCTTCAGCCTGCAAGGCATAGCCACTTTTCATAACCTCAGCTGGTTGGCACGCCAACGATCGCGGAGACAACTCTGGTATAGAGCGGATCACAGGTGGGAATCGCTGAGAAGGCTGCCTCGAGTTCGTGGATAGGAATGGGATTTTTTTTGAGATCGCCGCGAATATGTTTAAGCCGTAAAGGTTTGAGACCTTTTCTCTTTTTCAATTTGTCGTACCACGCATCTCGTGTGAGATCCAACCAAGTTTCAGCTATCGTGTCGAGATCAGGGCGCTGCTGTTCGCTCGTTGGTGGCTCGAGAAGTTTCCTCACCGCTTCGTGGACTGACACGTCATCCCAACGCTGAGCATCTTTGGCCTGAAGAATATAATGGTCGAGCAGATGTGTCATTTCCTCCAAAGCCCGTTGCTTTTTGCGCGGTAACAGCTCCTTTTCCCGTTTTAAGATCTGCTGTAAAAAGATGTCTACGAGCTCTGAGGCTGCTTCATCCATAGGATGATCTTCACGATCCCGGGCAAGATGATCTCTCAGGTGGTGGGCAACTTTTTCAAGATGGGTAATCGGCAATGCGGTCGGGCTATCAAGAAAGATCCATTTCGGCGCACCACGATCAACATTTGATATGGCAAAAAACGCCCACGGCCTTCGCGACTTGACAAGGCTCATCGACGAGAGGACCCGAGCCTTGGAATGTCGCACCTGTTCATACACCTCGCTTGGCACAAGCCCACGCTCGGGATCAACCAAATCACGTACCGGCTGAAAAGCATCGTGGATACCATCCCATGTCTCACCGAGCTCTTCGATCTCTTCCAGTTTCTTGATCATTTCATCAACGGTCGCAGGGCCATCGGCCATTTCTTCGGGCACCAGGTTTTCGGGCAAATTGATGTTTGATCCGAGAATATCACGTACCTCAGAATATCGACGATAGAACTTCTTATCCGTCTTGAGTGAGAAGGCCTCACTATCAAGGGGCCACCACACCTCAATTTGTTTGTGAGGACTGTTCATCCGGTCAACCCGCCCAACGCGCTGTTCAGCGACCCGAATGACACTTGGCATATCCAACAGAACAACCGTCGAGGCTTGCTGTAAATTAAGGCCTTCCGACATGGCATCGGAACACAAGGCAATAACCCGTTCAGCGCGAGAACCAAGGGCGAAGAGCCTATTCACTTTTCTCCGGTTACCGGTTTGTGCGCCGGTGGCAACGACTGCCTCACAATCGCCCCCCAAAGTACTGATCGATTGCTTGATTACCTCCAACGTTATCAAGCAACTGTCAAAAGCCAGTATGAGAGGATGTGAATCGGCCAACGATATAAGCATCCTGGCCTTGCCGGCTTCACGCTGATCGCTCATGTGCTCGACCAACTGGACAATCGCTCGATAGAGCTGCAGTTCCTCGGCAACAACCGCCGCATGGGCATCAGGATCAATCAGCCATTCCGGTAATAACTCCCGAACGGAACTCTCAATAATCGTTCCGGCAGTTGCCTCGAGCGTGCCAAGCACATTTCCCGTGTCTTCCGCTT
>CAYTRK010000401.1:0-2162 GCA_964440205.1 uncultured Victivallaceae bacterium | reverse complement strand
CGATTGCAAACCTGGCGGCATGTGAGGCATTCACCGCAACCGGTATCCGCTTCCCTGCAGTAAATCATTCGAAGGATTTCTTCTGCAAGACCAAGAGCTTCTCCCTGCGGCGGCCCCACGACAAGGTATGCCTGGGCAAATCTACCCGCACGCCAGGTCTTACGCAAATGTTCCAGCGCCTGTTCAATTCTCACAGTCACCTCGCTTCGACAACAAACGGTTGTCAATAATCCCCCGGATTTCGGAATGCAATTCCGACACAGGCCGGCTTCCGTCAAGCACGATCACCCTCTCCGGCCACTTCGCGGCTATATCAAGGTATCCGCTGCGCACTTTCGCGTGAAAATCACTGCCTGCTCTCTCCATTCTGTCGTACCCCCGGCCAGTGCTGACTTCGCGATCCTTAAGCCTCGAAAATCCAACGTTCATCTTTACGTCCAACAGAAAGGTCACATCGGGCATGCAGTCACCAACGGCAAAATCATTCAGCTTCTTTACTGCTTCCATCCCAAGCTCGCGCGCATAACCCTGATACACGGTGGTCGAATCGACAAATCGGTCGGCAATCACAACCTTTCCCTCGCGAAGCGCCGGGCGAATAACCGAATGCACAAGTTGCGCGCGGCTGGCCGCAAAAAGCAGCGCCTCGGCTTCCGGAACTATCGGCTCTTTCGTCAGATCATGCTGCAATACGTCCCTGATCAGCTCTCCAGTCCGTGTGCCGCCCGGCTCCCTTACCTTCACGACCTCGCGTCCCAACTCAATGAAACGGGAAACCAGCAGTTCCACCTGGGTCGATTTGCCGCAGGCTTCGGGACCTTCAAAACTCAAGAAAAAACCCCTCAATACCTGCGCCTCTTCACCTGTGTACCCCCCGGAGTATCCTTTATTTCCCATCCCATCTCCTGCAGTCTGTCGCGTATTGCGTCAGCTCGTTGGAAATCGCGTTTTGCTCTCGCTTCCTCCCGTTCTGTAACCATTTCAGTCACTTCCCCGGGCGTTTCCGCTTCTTTGCTCATAACACCAAGAACACTATCCATCTCGTCAAGCGCCGATAAAGTCGAAGCCGCAGCAGCAGGCTCGATGCTGCCGGAAGCAAGCTCTTTGTTGCCTCCTCTTATCATCTCAAAAAGACTGCTTAAAGCCTCTGGCATGTTCAGATCATCGTCGAGAGCCGCCCTGAATCCGTTCAAACCGCTTTCAGCCCATTCAGGAACAGGTCCGCTCAGGTCCCCGCCCGATCCAGCTATGTCCGCCAGGGCTCCGCGAAATTCCCGTATCCGGTTTAAAGACGAACGAGCCGCGTCGCATGCATCAAGGCTGAAATTCAGCTGCTGCCTGTAATGCCCCGAAAACAGGACATACCTGACTTCCTCACCTGTGTAGCCCTTTTCCATTATCTGGCGAAGCGTGTAAAAATTGCCTTCCGATTTCGACATCTTCTTCCCGTTGACAACAAGATATCCGCAATGAAGCCAGTAACGGACGAATTCCTTTCCAGTAGCGCCCTCGCTCTGAGCTATTTCGTTCTCGTGGTGCGGAAAAATATTGTCCACACCTCCGGTATGTATGTCAAAAGACTCTCCCAGAAATTCGGAACTCATAGCCGAACATTCTATGTGCCACCCCGGTCGGCCTTCCCCCCAGGGCGATTCCCATTTCACGTCGCCGTCCTCCTCGCTCCACGCCTTCCACAAAGCAAAGTCGGCGACATTCTCCTTGTCATACTCATCCTGCGCCACACGCGCTCCAGCCCGGAGCCCCGACACGTCCAGATGAGCAAGCTTGCCGTAATCCTTGAATTCGGACACATCAAAGTAAACCGACCCGTCCTGAGATATATAAGCGTAGCCCTTGTCAAGAAGACGCTGAATAATCCGGATCATGCCCTCAATGTGCTCGGTGGCAGAAGGGTAATACTCAGCGCGTTCAATATTGAGTCTGTCAAGGTCCTCAAAAAAAGCGTCTTTGTACTGCCTTGTATACTCATCAAGCGATACATCCCGGGCCCTCGCCCCGCGGATAGTTTTGTCGTCAACATCAGTCAGATTCATGACCTGCACCACTTCAAATCCGCTGGACTTCAGGTGACGCCTCAATATGTCCTCAAAAACATAAGCTCTGAAATTTCCGATGTGCGCGTAATCATAAACTGTCGGCCC
>CAYTRK010000400.1:0-2177 GCA_964440205.1 uncultured Victivallaceae bacterium | reverse complement strand
CAAGCTCTTTTTCAGAGAGGCGCAGGTTGCAGTTCTTGGATTTATGCAGGAGATGCTGAGAAGAGGGGTGCTTGTTCTGGTCTCAAGCGATATCATTGGAGGCAGGAATTGAAGGCTTTTGAAATCCATGACCAGGTTCGGCTCCCTTTTACGAGATGTGTCAGCATCGTCGTAAGCGGAATACAGTTTCGACTTTTCAGGGCGGCGATCACCGTTTCGATTGTGGCTCTGGCGGTAGCATTTCTCATGACTATTCTTAGCGACAGTCTTATAGGGAAGAATGTGGCCAGTAACGTGGAAAAGCAGATTGGGCCGCGGCGGACATTTCTGTTCTGGGTTGACAGGATCTCCAGTCCGATGACATCGGGCGAATTGAGTTCTTTGCTTCGCAATTCCGAAGAGGGTGGAAGCAGGTGGCAGGAACTGAAACAGTGGGGTGACTGCAACAGCGCTGAACTGGAAGTTCTGGCCGAATTTGCTGAGCGGGAAGAGACGTATCTTCGCTTTTTCAGAGGGTTGAGCGAAGGGGACCGGCGTCCGCTTGTGGGGCGGGTAAGCGGACGTAAAATTTTTCAGCGACTTGCTCAGCATGGTGAATTTGACGAGTTTGTAAAAAAAACCAGAGACATGGGCATAAAGATTCCCGGCAATGCGGAGAAATTCAAGGAATTCCTTGATGATTGGGAAAAAACGCGCAGCTTGAGAGAATCTATCATGGACGGTCATATGAACGCTGTGAGTAAACTTGAGGAACAGACATCTCAAGCCAATGTACAGGAGCTGCTTGCCACGCTGGATAGTGAGGAAATTGATATGCTTGAAAGTCTCGGATTTCGTGTGGATGAATCCGATATTCCTATTCTGAGAGAAGAAGCCAAGGCAAGTCTTGACGCCGAAACAATACTTTTTGCGTTGAACAACAGTAGTTTTAAACAGAAATTTGCCTTGAAGCAGGGAATCGACGACCTGAACCAGGTTACATCAGAAGTACTCCTTGAGTTTCTTGCTTCCCGGTCAGCGGCCCGCTGGTATAAAAAGACAGTTGAAGAAATAGAGATTCCTTCTGAATTCAGTGTAGGCAGGATAGTTGCTGTAGCCAGAAAACATATCAAAGATAGTAGTTTGGCGGAGATCGAGTCAGGTATAGATGCCGAAATGGCGGAAGGCTCAACATTCGGTTTCAGTAATCGTGTGATGTGGCTGATTGTAGTAAGCATGATTGTCTGTGTAGTGGGCATTGCAAATGCGATGTTGATGAGTGTAACCGAACGCTTTAACGAGATCGCAACTATGAAGTGCCTTGGGGCTACTGACGGGTTTATAATGTTGAATTTCATCCTTGAATCAGGTCTGCAGGGCTTTTTCGGTGGTATCGCCGGGGCCCTGGCAGGATTGTTTCTTGGAACGTTGCGTGCAAGTCTTGGGTACGGCTTTATGGCGATCCAGAATATACCGATTGCTGCCGTATTGGCTGGTATGGGTATTGCAATTGCCAGCGGAGTCATTATATCTGTAATAGCAGCGATATATCCCGCATTTGTGGCGGCTAGATTGGCGCCTATGGAAGCGATGCGTGTGGAATAGTGAAGGAGTAACCGTGTCTGAAGTAGCAGCAGATATTGCAGACCAGCCCTCGGGCGAACAGACAGAAGAAAAGCCTGTCATTATCAGGACGAGGGCTCTGAAAAAGATTTACATGATGGGAGATGAGGAGGTACATGCACTCCAAGGTGTGAATGTAGAGATTTACCGCGGTGAATTCATGTGCGTTATGGGACCTAGTGGTTCCGGGAAAAGCACATTCTTCAACATGATAGGCGGCCTTGATTCGCCTAGCGGCGGCAGGGTTTTTATTGATGAGGTCGACGTGGCACAGCTCAGCGCTGTAGAGCTTGCGTTTTTGCGGTGCCAGAAGATAGGGTATATATTCCAGTCTTATAACCTTGTTCAATACATGACCGCTCTCGAGAATGTGACTGTGCCCATGGCTTTTGCCGGCGTAGACTCGGAAGAGGCGCATGAAAGGGGAATGTCCCTTCTGGATATAGTGGGACTGAAGGAACGGTGGTTTCATAGGCCGATCGAGATGTCCGGTGGTCAGCAGCAGCGGACAGCGATTGCTAGGTCGATGGCGAACAATCCAAGTTTGCTTCTTTGCGATGAACCTACCGGAAATC
>CAYTRK010000399.1:0-2179 GCA_964440205.1 uncultured Victivallaceae bacterium | reverse complement strand
ATGTTCTTTGGCAAGGCAGGGAGTATAGCTGGGCAACGGGACTGTATTATTTCCGGGCACGGTGGTATGACCCCATCACCGGCAGGTGGCTCTCCAAAGACCCTATTGGTATATCCGGTGGTTTGAATCAGTATGTCGCTTTCGAGAACAACCCTGTATGCTTCATTGATCCGTTTGGCCTCAAAACGTACCTCTACCTGATTGGACAGGACTCGAAGAAGCTCCCGCTGGACAAGGCTGCGAAGTACTTGTCCGGCCAGTTAACCTTGGGTCCCGATGACAGCGTTGTTATCCAGCACATCAGTGGATTCAAGGATTTCAACCAAGCGCTGAAGTCAAACAAGGATATTGCCCAAATCAATTACATCGGCCACGGCAACCCAGGGATTTTGTTCATTGGGATTGGAACGGATCCAGACACAAACATTTCCGAAGCGGGAGGCACGCATCGCACAGGTGGAGTAGATTTTGAATCATGTTCCGTCAAAGACTTGGACAAGAGCAACGTGCGGAGTGATGCTACGATCCATCTATACTCCTGTTTCTCGGGACGCCAAGGCTGGGATTATAGTTCAATCGCCCGAAGCTTCGGCCTGTATTTCAATGTCCCTGCATACGGCGGTTGGTTCGGAACGAAATTCAAAGACAACGGCCAACCGTATACCTTTGGTGGATATCTTAGGCAGGGGAAGTAGTCATGTCTTCACTGCGACAGTTTTCTCACATTGGAATCACGTTACTCATCATGCATGGTGTCCTCATGATCGGCTGTAGGGACGGTATTTTCAAATTCAAGGCAGTACCGATTCTTCAAGAAGAATCGGTACAAGCTCAGAAAACGCCGAAACTCCCTGCTGGCATCATTGAGGATTCATCCGGCATTACCGACCTGCAAGAAGAAGGGATCTCCTATCCGGATGTCATCAACGCAACCGGCTTTGACACTAACATGTGGATCTATTCGACGTTGCCGGTTGACCGTCTCGCAATCGACAAAGGTATGCTTTTCATTGTCCCAAAAACGACTACCCATGACGGAATGTTATATTTCCTTCGGCTCAAGAAACATGATTTTCGAGGGCTCAAGATGGCATCGCCAGACTGACTCGCAACCGCCGCCCTGGCGGTTGCCCATAAGGTGCTACCCATTCCCCTCGCTGCTTCATAGCCGGTCTTTCATTACGACGAAATCCCCGCAACGAAGCAGCACCCCTTGATTACCCCCAGACCCGCCAGCAAAACGGTCTGCTGTTACCGAGCAATACCTCCACCTCACCATCACCGACCTGAAAGAAGCCCATCACCGCTTCCATCCGAGCGAAAAAGACAAGTGACAAATCCTTGCTGTTTCGGGTCTTTTCTGATACTTTCAGCTTCATGAAATCGCTTCTTGAAGAAGGCTCAACCTGCCTGTGCGGTGCACGCAGACAGGTCGGCGTAGACATGCCGCCCCTGCCAGACAACATCTGGAAGGGTGTCGGCTTTCTTCTGTTAACCGAGGAGCAGACCTTCTCCGGCACCTTCTCCGAGACCGAAACCACCCTGACTGCGTGCGATCACGCACAGGCAGGCTGGTCGATCCCCGAAAACGAACCCACGACGACGGCCGCGGAACCTCGCAATGGGACAATACGCTGGTATGACCCCATCACCGGAAGGTGGCTCTCCAAAGACCCTATCGGGATAAGCGGAGGGTTGAACCAGTACCAAGCGTTCCTGTCCAACCCAGTGAACTACCGCGATCCCTTCGGACTGTGTAGTGATAGCGTTACGTACGAATTTGTTCCTCGCAGTCAACATGGCGGGTGGTACAGATTCTGGCACCAGCCGAGCGATACGATCTATGTCACAAGCAGTGCAGATATTCTTCGGGACCTTGCAAGACGAGAACCTTTTTCGCTCAAGACTGTGAACATCAGTGCTCACGGGGCTGGTCCAGGAGTATTGCCCCTCGGTGACATCGAACTCCGTGCTTTCACTCAGCCATTTCTCTCGCGAGACCCGAGCGCACTTAGTTGTTACCGACCAAATTGACACCGTAGAGCATTGCCAAATTAAAACTGATTAAATTGGTCGTGATTTCCGCGCTCTGATCGTAAAATGTTCCCGTCTACATCGTAGAGATCGCCGAGACTTGCCCGTATTGGTCATACTGGTTATAGATCGTTGCGATGGCTGT
>CAYTRK010000398.1:0-2180 GCA_964440205.1 uncultured Victivallaceae bacterium | reverse complement strand
AGAGAGCATCCCGGTCAACCCGAAGGTTCTTGCCTCCTTCGCCGACACCATTCATGCCGATGTCTGCGCCATTATTGAATGCCTGGATGATTTTGTTTTTGTTCAGGAGGTGGAAGGCTTGGCTCAAAACCGCAATTTCTAAACTTGCGGGTTAGCACAAAATCTATCTGCTATTCATCTGACTTATCCAGCCGTTCCAGCAAATTTGTCGACACACTAATAAGTTGCAAAAGGTTAGTAATCGCGGGTTCTTTTTTGAATCCCTTCAGATGCATCTTCTTAATTCTTTGAACCTTCTCCGTATCTTTTGAAGTGACTATTTCTACTACGCGCTTCAGTTCTTTGCCCTTCCACTTCCCTCCATACGGAATCTTCATCTCGCGAGGTTGAGATTGGCCACTCCTATTGATAAACGCGACACCGTTATGCCTTAAACCATCTACGAGCAGTCGGATCTGAAGCTCTGCAAATTCCTTCGGAGTATCGACATTAAACCCATACCATGCTGAACTCCAGTCTTTGATTCCTGCAACTATTTTTTCAGGATCCTTGGTAAGCAACCTGTTAATCAGAATTCCATTCACCACAATTCCCTGTCCAACGCGTTGAATCTTGTAAGGATGCTCAATGTATTTGCCTGAAACAAAAAGATAGCCGTTGCTCACCACTTGTGCATCACCTGTGCCATACCTGTCAATAAGAAGCAAAGGTTCTTTAGCTTTAATCTCATCGCCAACTTTGATTTCTTTTCCAGAAACAAAAATACCCAAATTTAGAACGACAAGGACAATACAAGATGAAATTATGCGTATCTTCATTTTACCAACTCCATTGTTTTGACTGCCCGCCGTTCGGCATTGGCGCTACACCATCTCCATCAAGAGGTCTGCCAGGGTATACCGAAACGCTACTTCTACATTGGTTCGAGACAGCTTCCATTGTTATATTTGTTCCCGAGAATTCAAAATCAACAAAGTAGTCGCCGGAGCCATCACTGTTCCATGACCTTTCTTCAACTGATCCAACCAGAGACACAACTGCATCACCTGCCGATGTGAAGCTGTCCATATACGTATCAAAGATGATACAACCCCATTCCGCTTTCGCCTCTTCTTGTGAATCAGGGACAACCGCTTGTGGAGTAGGGCATAGAGTGCTCCTGCCACTACCCTCAAGACAAAGTTCTGAAGAAGCTCCAAGCACTTGATCAAATGCAATTTTCGCTGGACGTTTCCAATCAGCTGCTTGCCAGGCCTTACCGTTCATATGCTCTACAATTGCATCAAAATACGCATCAACATCAGCGCCAATCCCTGGCCCTTTGACACCAAACACAGTTTCCCCTCCCACGCTTGATGCGATAGAAAATTCACCGTCTGCGCTGAAACAACTCTCCAGAAAGACGATAGCTCTGCGTTGGTCAAGGTGGGGTTTCCAATGTGTCTCAAACCACAAATCCATCGCACACACTTTCCAATAATTGGTTTCTGGATATGGGCCTGGAGCAACCATAAGATAATTTGTCTCTCCGCACATCCAAGCCTCAGCGTTTGTCTTTGACAAGAACCGCGCAACCTCGACAACGCTCGTATTCCCGTGCGCAAGTACAGCTATTATACCCGCATCTTTCATAGACTTAAGATTTGCTAGAGTGCAGTCTCCGCAATCGTTATCATTCGTGCTTGGATCCGTAAACCATGTGACCGGACTATTTGTGGAATAACCCCATCCCTGATAGTTATCTGCCAATTCATCCACAAAGTCCCAAGAAAAATTTCCATCATTAACAGGGTGCCATACGTAAATATTGCTTCCTGCCGGAGTCCAGCAAGGCTCCCTGCAAACTGAAAGAATTGCGGTATCATCGCAATCCGGCATTTCGTTGGCATGTACTTCTATACGGTACGTTACGTCCGTCGAACCCACATTAATCCATACGCTTGTACCACCCCAATACCAGTTTGAACCTTCTGACGTGGGACTATCGCAAAACAATGCTCCATTTGAAGGGTAATGCGGGGAAATCTGCCATATGCAATTCTTCCAACTATCATCGGTAAGACAAAAAAAGACATTGTCTGTGTCTCCAGTAATAGCAACCTTCCCTGGGATCTTGACCTGTAAACCAACAACCCCAACATACAGCGTTCTATGCGGTTCATTTGTGCTGAATGTTCCGT
>CAYTRK010000397.1:0-2182 GCA_964440205.1 uncultured Victivallaceae bacterium | reverse complement strand
CATTCTGGGCACGGATATGGAAAGCTCACGCAACGAAAAAGTCCTTCGTTTCATTCCCCTACCTAACAAACCCGATGTGCAGTTGGCAGAGGAGAGCATGGAAAGAATGGCCTCCCTCGCCAAATCAAAAAAATTGAGATACTACATTAAAATGAAATCTATAGGAGGGACAAAGGGTATCGAGGAACCGATTGCGCCTGAAATAGTCTTTCAACAAAGACTCGGCGCCCACGACTTGACTGTTGTAAAGGTCAGAAACCCCGAAGATTTCATTTCTTGGATCAACGGTTTTTTGAGCGACAAAGGACTCCCTTCACGGCCCCTTTCTCAAAAGGAATTCCAAGTTGTCGAGGACTACCTCCACAGGGGATTCTTTTACTTTGTCTTCGATCTCGTCGAACTAGACGATCAGACCCGCACCGTGGACCCAATCCTTTATAGATTCAAAACCACCCACTTCTACTACCCGCTGATCACGTCCAACCTCTTCGGGCATCGCGGGCGGATAGAGCTCTTTGTCTTCATGGAGTCAAGGCTCGACCACCTCATGCTCCGGGGAAACGGTATTTTCAAATTTAACCAGCCTTCGAAGGCACCTCCTTGGACGGCAATTTCAAATACAGTAGCCGTTGAAGACACGGAGATTCAGTCCGTATCAAAACCGATCTCCGACCTGCTGGGAAAGCATGCCTACCTGACCGCCTATTTGTACGAGGGATTGCTCAAGTTTGAAAATGATCTATGGCTAAGCGCCCCGGAAACCTCAATATTTCCTATGGGGATCAGAAGACAAAAGCAATAGAGGAAAACTGAACCTATCGAATGTGAGTATCTGAAATTGGACAAACAAGATTTCAAACTAATGCGCATTAATTACCCGGCAGTGTTAATGCTGGTTTCTGTACTTTTGTTTTCGCTACAATTTAATGCACAAGCATCCATATGTTGTAATCGACAGTTCGCATTTATGTCCATGAAAATGCCTCAGGGACAGGAGTACGACTACTCATTCCAATTTGCATTCAAGATGATCTTAATATACAATATGCCTGAAGCGGTTCTCCGGAATACCTCAACAGGGGAGGCACAGGCATATTATGGCAAGGCCAGCACAACTCACCACGGCGATGGAAAAGGTCGCCCAGCAACAGATCCAGGAGGCCAAAACCGCCAGGGAACTTCGCACCGGGCTCAGCGTGTTGATCCCCAAGAAATGCGGCTGCTCGAACGCCGTGGTTGGGGATTTGCTCGGTGTCGGTATTGCAACGGTCGTGCGAATGCAGCGGCAGATTCGCGAACAAGCGGCCGGTATCGCCAAACAGAAAGAATCCTGGGGCGGTCGACGGCGACAGCTGATGACCTTTGCGGAAGAACAAGCTTTTCTTGAGCCGTGGATAGGTGCATCGGAGAGCGGTGGCGTCTTGATTGTCCCGCCTCTTCATCAGGCGTTGGAGCAACATCTGGGACGAACAGTCCATCCGTCGACGGTGTATCGCCTGCTCGCCCGCCACGGATGGCGCAAGGTGGAACCTGATACCTGCCATCCGAAGCGTGACGCCGAGGCGCAGGATGCTTTTAAAAAAACTTCGCCCAAACAGTGGCAGAGGCGCTAACCAGGAATTGCAAAGGCTTGCCCGTACGCCTGATGTTCCAGGATGAAGCGCGCTTCGGAAGGTTGAGCGATCCTCGTCGTTGCTGGGCGCCATGGCCGATCCGCCCACTGGTGCGAAGAGCATTGATCCGTGAATATGTGTATGCGTATGCCGCGGTGACGCCAGCTGATGGCCACCTTGATTGGATGCTGGCCGACGATATGGCCGCCAAGACCATGGGGATATTCTTGCAGCAAGTTGCACAAAGCCACACCAACGAGTTTGTGATAATGGTGCTGGATGGTGCCCCATCGCACCGTTCCCGTGAACTGGAGATACCGGAGCAGATGGCGCTGATACGTTTACCTCCATATGCTCCGGAGCTGAACCCGGTCGAACATTTATGGGATGAATTACGTGAAAAGGAATTTGCCAATAAGGTCTTTGACTCTCTCGAAGCTGCCGTAATCCAACTGGCCTTCGGCCTTTGGCGCTTGGAAAGCAATCCTGCAGCGCTTCAGTCCTTGACCGGCTGGCAGTGGATATTAGAGTCATCTTGATTGCGAAATGAAATTACAAGAAAAAATTTA
>CAYTRK010000396.1:0-2182 GCA_964440205.1 uncultured Victivallaceae bacterium | reverse complement strand
CAGCTGTGAGTATGGGTCGGGCAGGCCCGGAGATACTCAGGACTGTTTCACCTTCGGAAACATTATCACGATCTTTCTTCCAGGTCTCAATTGACAACTGCTCGTCGAGTTCTTTAAAGACTCTTGCGCAAACTTCAATGCCTGCAAGTATGCAGTTTTCACGCGCGATCAGATCGGCGCGAGCGCGCGTATCCCGGCTCACGAGAGCTTCGGTTGTAACGTCTCCCTCCCCTATATCTTCATCCAGGGCGTGCCGGATCATATCAACTACTTCTTTTTTCTGAGCTATGGGTTTGTTCATAGACTACTATTCCTCACAGTTCGCAGCCCGGTTTCCACGAGGCCGGCATCCTGCAGTATCCTTCAAAGTCGTTCTCCGATTTAACTTCGATAGGAAAACGGTTATCGATCCGGTGGTAATTCTTCTTGTGGTCTGGTGAATGCAGTGAAAACGAGAGAAGATAGGTCCCCCTTGCCATGGGCAAAGGTCCGATCTCCAGCCTGATTGTTCCTTTGCCGTCAATTTTCGACAGATTGACCCCGTCGATCTGTGTGTTGCTTCCGAATACAGTTCTACCGTGCCTGTCTGCAATTGCAAAGCCGAAGACAGGAGAAGCGATAGGTTCAAACGTTTCGTAGTGCAGAACGGCGGTTACTGTGTCGCCGGTCTCAAAAGTTTCAGCAGGGTTGTCCTTCGAGTCCAGAATTTCAACATCCGCGATTTTTGCTTCACCTGTTCCCCATTCTCTCCCCACCGCTTCCACTGTTCGTTTCCTCGACATGGTCTGGTATTCGTCGACAACCGCGTCTGGGGTTCCGAGCCCCTTTACTTCGCCGCGGTCCAGAAGCAGTATGCGGTCGCTTATGGACTGTATAGTGGGTAAATCGTGAGAGACTATAACCATAGTCTTGTTTCTGTCCCGGAACTCGCTCATTTTATTAAGGCATTTCTTCTGGAAATCGACATCCCCCACGGCGAAGACCTCGTCAATAAGAAGAATGTCCGGGTCGACTTCCACGGCCACAGCGAAGCCCAACCTTACATACATACCGGATGAATAATGCTTTACCGGCTGGTTAATGAAATCTCCGATATCGGCAAACTCAAGAATATCATCGAACCGCTCTTTCATACGTTCCTGAGGAAGCCCCATGATTGCGCCATAAAGAAAGACATTTTCCTTTCCAGTCAGATCGGGGTGAAAACCGGCTCCCAATTCAAGAAGAGAAGATATGGTCCCTGTCGTATGGATCCGTCCTCTGCTCGGAACTATAGTACCGGCTACGAGCGAGAGCAAGGTGCTCTTTCCTGCTCCATTGTATCCTATAATGCCGAGGGTTTCTCCCTTGTTGACAGTCAGGTTTACACCTGTCAAAGCCGAGAAAATCTCGGGCTTCTTTCCTCGCCCAAGCATTCCGAGCGCCGCAGATTTCAGTGTTCTGGTGCCTTTTTGTTGAAGACGGAACTGCTTTGTAACGTCCTCAAGCTGTATTGCAATGGTCTTTTGATTAGAGTTCGTCACCGAATTTCACCTGTACTTTCTGAAAAATCCATATCCCCAAGGGCATTATGAGCCAGCAAACCAGCGCCGATATAAGAACCATTTCCACCTCTACCGACTCCGGAGAAAGTCCCATAAGAAGTTTCCTATAAGCGCACTCCAGCCCGGTCATAGGATTCAGAAAAACAGCATATTCCATCCAGCGTTCCGGTATGGCTTCCATCATTCTGAAAACGGGGTAGATTATTGGGGTCAGGAAAAACCAGGCCAGCGTGGCAACTCCGACAATATGTTCTGTGTCCCGGAAAAACACATTGGCAGAGGATATTATCATTGAGATACCGATACAAAGCGCAAGATGGGTAAGAATCACAAACGGCAGCAGGTAGATTTGCGTAAACGGCATGCCCACCAGCAGCAGATAGAATATCAGCACCACTGAAGTGAGAAGGAAATTGAACAAGTTGGCAAATACCGTGGAGAGAGGCAGGATAATGCGCGGGAAAGCGGTCTTTTTAACAAGGTTGGAGCTGCCGAGTATGGCGTAAAGAGAGTCGTTCAGGCACATCGCAGTGAACTGCCAGGTGATTATCCCTACGATCAGATATTGAATAAAATTGGGTATAGACCCGGCAAACTTCAATATGCCGGCAAAAATACCGTAGATAAGTATAAACAGC
>CAYTRK010000395.1:0-2183 GCA_964440205.1 uncultured Victivallaceae bacterium | reverse complement strand
TTCCGTGAAGAACCAACATTCCGCCATCTCTCGCCCCCGGGACGGCGCAGAGCACTGTCCTACACAGACGGGCAGGCTGCACAGGTGCATGCTCAACAGCAAGCAACCGAACCAATTGCAGCGTCATATTGTGGGTAAAGGGCAGGGCTAGCGAGCCTGAATTATTCACCAGCGCACCGGAACCGATGTGGAAAACACGGTGGGGCAGTGCTTTACGGTGACGACCACGGATTTCACGGATATTGAGGATCAGTTTATGATTCGTTTCCATCGCAGTTTGGCGTGCTTTCCGCCTGGCGGACCTGCTTTCAGCAAGGAAAGTTCAACCTTGACTCTGAGGGGGATAGATTGATACAAACGTTTGAACAAGTGAGAGAGGGAAGAGTGCAGGAAGATACACAAGAGAAGCTTTTGGCAGCAGCGGGTAAATTGTTCTGCGAGCGCGGTTATGCTGCGACATCGGTACGGGACATTGTCAGCGAGGCGGGGGTTAATCTCGGGTCTGTAAATTATCACTTTGGTGGAAAGGAGAACCTGTATGCGGCCATGATAAGCCGGAAAATTGAACCAATGAAGCGGTTGGGCGCGGAGATTGCTTCATCGGGTTGCACCAGCGCTGCGGAGAAGCTAAAGCTTTTGCTGGAGGAATATGCAGTGCATGTGTTGCACAGGGATCCGGGTTTGAAGGTTATATTTACGGAGTTGCTGTCAGGCGGGTCGAATCTCCCGGATGAGGTCAAGAATGCTGTCAGGTTTCGCAATAGTCTGTTTGTATCCATTGTGCAAGAGGGGATCGAAGGCGGGGAGTTTAGAGAATTTGAAATTGAGAGCGCTTCCTGGATGTTTTTCGGAATGCTATCTTCCTATATACTTTTTCATTCGCTGATCGTGGAAGAGGAAGCTCACTCGCCGTACCCGGATATAGATGCAAGAGGTATAGCGAGGCTGGCGGCCGACATTTTTATTAATGGAATTAGAACAGATGCAACTTTGTAGACATACTATAGGAAAATCAGGGGCTTATATGACAATTGCAGTGAGCACAGCGGTGTTATTTTTTTTCAGCGTGGAGTGTCATGCTGAATCGTTGTCGCTTGATGAATGTATTGACATGGCTCTGGAGCGTAACACAAGCGTCAGGCTGGCATTGAAGGACGCTGAAATTGCCGAGTCTCAGATTACCCAGGCCAGGGCTGGGGCATTGCCTTCTCTTGCGCTGAGAGGGGAATACCGGCGGCTCGATGAGGTGGAAAGCGTATCATTTGGAGGCCAGTCTGTAGATGCCGGCACACTGGACAACTATTCCCTTGAGGCGACATTGACCCAGCGTCTGTATTCGGGCGGTACGGTTGACGCCGGGATCAAGGCCGCGAGATATGCGAGGTTGTATTCCAAACTGAAATTAGAGGACACGGAACGGAATCTTGTTCGCAGAGTCAAAACCGGGTTTTACAAAGTACTCCTTGCGCGAGAAACTATTGAGGTCAGGAAAGCGAGCGTTGAACAATTATCCAGCGCTCTTGAGCAGACACAAAGGCGCTTTAAAGAAGGCACGGTCCCGGAGTTTGACGTTATAAGCAGTCGAGTGAGTCTGGCGAACGAAAAGCCTAAACTGATATCCGCCAGGAACCATTACGAGTTAGCGCTGCAATCTTTCAGCAACCTGATAAAGGCGGGAGAAAACAATCTGAAGTTGTCTGGGAGCCTTGACGATTTATTAAGTAAGCCTGAAACAGATGTCAATATGGAAGCTGTCATTGATTCGCGTCCGGATGTAAGCGCTCTGCGTGTTCGGCAGGACCTGCAGAGTCAGGATGTACGCGCAGCAAAGGGTGAACTATTGCCCAGGGTTGACGCGACATTTCTGTACGGCGGCGCGAATTCGTACAGGTTTGTTTCGTATGACACTGAATGGGAGTGGCACTGGAATGCGAGTATTTCATTGAGCTGGGATATCTGGGATTCCAGGTTAAAAAAAGCAAGGGTGCGGGAAAAGAAACTGAGTCTTTCAAAGGCCGCCATGATGTTGGAGGATGAAAAGGAAAATGCGCGTCTGGAGATCAGGCGCGCATTGCTTGATCTTGAGCATGCTGCCGAGGCTCTTGATGCCAGCGAAGGAAATGTTGAGCTTGCGCGCAAGGGCCTGAAGATCGCCACGGCCAGGTATGATGAGGGCCTTACAA
>CAYTRK010000394.1:0-2188 GCA_964440205.1 uncultured Victivallaceae bacterium | reverse complement strand
GCAGCGGCACTCTCCACGCTCTCGCTACGAAATTCTGTGAGATATGCGGGCTAAATGTCTATTTCGCGTTTTTGGCCGCCATCAGAACCTCCTCCCTGTCCGGCAATCGTCTATTATTTGAAAGCCTCCAGCAACCGGGTTAAACCTTACCATGCTCTCCGAAAAACCTTACCTTCAGCCGTCGGCTCCCTTTCGGAAACGGAAATCTGACGGAAACACAATCCTGAGATATTTCGCACTGACAAACCGGGGAAAACCCTATAGCCGGCACTGTTTTCTTTCGCCAGACTACGTGTCGCCAGAATGGCAGAAAATACAAGGACAAGACATGAGACTTCAGGCGGAACTCGGCAGAAGGATAGAACAGGAAATCAACGAGGTCGCTCGCGAATTTAACCACCCGCCTTTTTCCGTTATGCCTCATGGCGTCCGCAATGCCATTGCCGACTACCTCTCCCGAAAGGGCAAACGTCTGCGACCAAGGCTGTTTGTCTCAACCTACGCGGGCTACTCGACAAAACGCCCTTCCGGGTTGTACACGGCGGCCGTAGCGCTGGAAATTCTCCACGATTTTATCCTGATTCACGATGACATCATCGACCGGTCGAACACACGCAGAAAGGCGCCCGCACTACATGTTCTTATACAAGATCACCTGCCCGCCGGGAGCTCGGAGGAATTCAACGGTGAAAACGCTGCAATCGTTATCGGGGATATGATGTACGCCCTGGGGATCAGGCTGTTCCTGGCCATTGGCGAACATGCAAAACGAAAAGAGAAGGCTGTAGAGTACCTCACGCGGGCAGCTGTCTATACGTCCTGCGGCGAAATGAAGGAACTCCTCGACGCCCGTCGCCCTGTAGAGGACGTCTCGGCGGACGATATTATCAAGAGCTGCCAGTGGAAGACCGCCTACTACAGCTTTGCCTGTCCCACGCTCACAGCGGCAATCCTGTCAGGCGCGCCGAAAGGCGATAGAGATACGCTCGGGAAATACGCGCTGTCCATGGGACTGGCCTACCAGATAAGAAACGATATTCTGGACCTGACAGACGGAAAAAATCCCGCTGGGAACGAAGCCGACCTGGAAGACCTTCGCGAAGGTAAACGCACCCTGCCTCTGTGGTATGCAGTCAACAATGCCGACGCAAACAGCCGTAGCTTCCTGAAGGAGGTCCTTGCAACCGACGAACCTGTCAAAAATGACCTTGAGAAAGCGCGGAATGTAATCATCAATGCAGGAGGCATAGAGTATGCGGCCGAGCAGGTGGCGCGACTGGTGGAAGAAAGCTTCGAATTTCTCGACGAACTTTGCCTGGATGATGAGAGCCGCAACATCCTCCGCGCAGAAACCGCGGCAATCATGGCTATCACCCGGGACAGACATGTGGCCAGCTCGGCAGGACAATCATATACAGGCAAAGGTAACAACATCGGACAATTTCTGAGAGACAAATATGCTTCGACGGTTCCGTAACAACCGCCGGCGAAACAGCAAAAACAACATGAAGAAGACGGAGGAGAAATGAAGAAAAAGAGAAAAACACGGCATGCAAGGTCTTGTGCATTGCTGTTTGCCACCTCAGTGCTCGCGGCTGCAGGAACAACGAATACCGCCCTGGCAGAGGAATACAAACTGGACCCGGCACACTCAAGAATCGGGTTTTCAATCGGGCACCTGGGGCTGAGCACTGTCAGCGGCAGATTCACGAATTTTACCGGTACAGTCATGTATGAAGCCGACATGGGCACGCTGAAAGCGGAAGCGTCCTTTAGCGCTGACAGCATCGAAACAGGCTGGGAAGCACGGGACGAGCACGTCCGCGGCAAGGACTTCCTTCACGTCAAGAAGTACCCGAAAATCACTTTCGAAGCAGAGAAGACCAAAAAGAAAGGCGACCAATGGTACCTGCTTGGAAAGCTTACCATGCGCGGGGTCTCGAAAAAGCTCGAGCTTCCTGTGTCTGTAAAAGGGCCCATCAAGGACCCGTGGAAGAAACAGAGGATCGGCATTCAAGCTGAAGCAACAATAAACCGCCAAGATTTCAATGTCGGATCCGATAAAGTCAGCGACAATCTTGTCGGCGACAAAGTCACGCTCGAAATTGAAGCAGAAGCAACAAAGGTGGAGAATTAACCCGCATATCTCACAGGATTTCGTAGTGAGAGCGTGCAAAGCGCTGCTGCG
>CAYTRK010000393.1:0-2197 GCA_964440205.1 uncultured Victivallaceae bacterium | reverse complement strand
TTTCCAGTGACCGTTGGCGTTGGTTACAGCGGAAAGAAGGCCATTTGTTGTGTAGCCGTAGAAGGTAGTGTTTGTTTCGTCTTCTTGAGGACTCAGCCGCATCGCTATCGGTAACGTGTCCTGATATTCGAAGGTTGTGCAGTGACCCTCGGGATCTGTGGCCGAGAGTAAAGTATCGTTGGTAGGGTTCCAGAGGTAGGTCCAGGTGTTGGACGGGATGGAATTGTACCCCATGGCTTCGCTCACCGGGTTATGTCCATCGTCGTAGTTTCGGATTGTCAGAAGATAGTTTCCGGTTGCGCTATCCAGCTTCTTTGCGCCGATCTGGTTGTGATCCTTGTCATGAGAAAAGATAGTAACCAGGTTTGTTCCGTTCGGGCCGTAGATTTTCTTTGTCGTCATGCTTTCAGGATCATAGTGGTATTCGTAGGCCTGGTTGGTTGTGCCTCGCTGGTAGGTGAGGGTTGTGAAGTTGCTTGCGGTATTGTAGTCAAGATAATGCTCGTACCAGTTGGTGTTGAGTATCATGGCGCTGCCTTTGGCGATTACCAGATCCGAGGCGTTTGTGGAAATGGTATAGTCATAGGCAAAGACATCTCCGGCAGCATTGACGCGCTGGGTCAGGCTGTGCAGGGCTCCGTATGAATATGTTGTGGTATATACATTCTGTGATGTGTGCCGTGTCGCATTTGTGAGCTGACCGGCGGGGTTATATGCGTAGGCCATGTAAAAGGAATCGACGGGCGAGTTCACCTGGGTAAGCAGGCCGTCTTCGTAGGTGAAGTCGAGGGCCTGTCCGCTGCTGTGTTCGATGCGAGAGAGGGCTTGTTCCGCGCCTGTGTTGGTATATGTCAGTGACAGAGTGTTGCCGGGGGTATCGCTCATACTATAGAGCAGGCCGTTCGTATTAAAAAGGCATGTGATTCTGCCGCCTATCAAAAGCCGGTAGTTGTTCGTCTGGTTGAAGAGTCGGTAATCCACGCCGTCGGGGGAATCGAAAGTCCCATTGGTAAGCGCTTCAAACCAATGGAGATCGCCCTGACCGGTTCTTAGAACCTTCCAGTCGCTTGTTACACCTCGATAGTAATGATCGGTCTGGTCATAGAGTTTCCAGTCGAAGGAATGGCGCCATCGTGTGCCGACTGGACTGTTTGTATACTCACTGCGGCTGTTGTATTTACGCCGGAGAACCAGAGGAAGACCCGGAGCGCTTATCGCAATATCGGTTTCCTTAACTGTCACGGCTCCGTTTATGGTATTGACAGGGTCAACAGAATCGGAATTGACCGCGTTGGGATGCGGTGTGTCGGCCGTCTCTTCGTCGCACGTATCAAGTGTAGTGATATGCAGAGTTCCGGTCTTGCCGGTCATTGCGAAGGCGTTTGGTTCTCCATTGTTGCCCTGGTCAAGGTATTCCCCGAGAATGCCTTCGGGGTCATGAATGGAGAAGCCTGCGCCGGACATCCATTCGCTACCTGAAGATCCCGAAGGTTTTCCGCCGATTCTTGCTTCATAGTCATAATCGTATTCGGGATCCTGGGGGTCGGTCGCAATCCACCGGACCTGAAACGGATAGCTTTTGCCTTCAACAAAGTTGTAGGAGGCTGTATTCACGGTTCCGAAGTCTTCAGACACATGATGGGCGACAGCTCCGACCTGCAGTTCGTACCTTTCCGAGTTGCTGCCACTCCAGTCTCCCACGACAAGTTCCAGCGAAACACAGTTGGCCGCGTCGCCGTTATCACTGCCGTCCGCCGGGTTGCTGCCGTTAGCTATTTCCTCGTAATCGCTGATACCGTCGTCATCAGAGTGACGGGAGTTCGGGTCGGCGCCGTATCTCATCTCATCGAAAGCGTCAAGGTCGTCACCGTCAGTATCCGACGAAGCATCGCTATCATCGGTGGGATCCATGTTGTTATCCACTTCCCACTTATCGGACATGAGATCTCCGTCGGTATCCCAGCAATCGGGATTGGTCCCGTAGTATACCTCCAGGTCATTGCTAAGCCCGTCGGTGTCATTGTCTCCGCTTTCAGTGGGGTTGGTGCTTACTTCGTATTCATCTGCATTGTTCAGACCATCGTTATCATAATCGCTGGTTCCGGTTTCGGATAAATTGCCAAAATGAAGCATTTCCCAGAAGTCGGCCATTCCATCGCCGTCGGAGTCTATGAACTCGTCAATGCCGATGTCAGGG
>CAYTRK010000392.1:0-2202 GCA_964440205.1 uncultured Victivallaceae bacterium | reverse complement strand
TGCACCCCCGCAGCAGCGCTCTCCACGCTCTCGCTACGAAATTCTGTGAGATATGTGGGCTAGTTTTTTTCTGACGAAATTGCGGAGGAAGGATGGTTGCACGGGTTTCGGTATAAAGAAGTCTCCGCCGATATCGGCTGTCGGACCGCCGCTTTCGTCTTTGGTCAGCATGCCTGTAATGAAGACTATGGGGGTATTTGCTGTTGCCGGACATAGCTTGAGGTCATGGGCAAGATCCCCCCCGTCTTTGTCAGGCATTACGACGTCAAGCAGGATAAGGTCGGGAAAGAACTCTCTTGCAATCCCAAGGGCTGCTGAAGAGTCATTCTCCGTTCTGACGCTGAAGCCGTCTGATGTGAGTATTTTTTCGTATAAACTGGTTATTTGTGGAGCATCATCGATAATCAGAATTTTTTTTGTTTGTTCAGGTTTTTGTAACATGGTCATTTTGTTGTTTCCTTTGTTTAGTCTGACTTATTTATGAATTTTCGTTGCAAGAGCGCAAAGGTTGCAGCAGATCAAGACAAGTCCTTGAGATGTTGTTGGATGTATAGTCGCAGTAGATTATTTAATTTAAGTAAGGTTAGTTGCTTGCGGGAAAATACGGCAGTTGGTGTGCGTTTTTTGTGCTACCATCGTACGGCATAAGTTCCGGATGCCGAGAATCGGATTTGGGAACACTATTGAAAAAAGTACAGGAGCCTGACCGGTTGTCTTTGCTTACAGCCCTTAAGACCTTAACGTTGGGAGCATACCAGCCCAGATCCCTCGCCAATTCCTGTTTTGCGTCGTAGAATGAGTTGAAATCCCTGTAATTTCCGTTGCTGGAGATCCATATTCGGCCGTTGGTTTCTCCTGCTGCCACTGCGTGCGCCTCCCTGTCGGTTTTCGAATAGAAAACCAGGATTTGTGCTTGCAGACCTTTCTGGCAGCAGAGTTTTCTTACTGTTTCGGCGATATCTTCGCAGTCGCCTCTCCGCCGATTCCATGTTTCTTCGGCGGAGCGCCACTCGTCTTCGTTATACATGTCGCGCTGGTATTTGATCCTTTTTTTCACCGCACTGGATATGTCTGCTGGTGACGAAGCATGGATGAGGGTATTTTGCCATGATCCATCCTGAGAGTGGCTGTTTCGAGTGTCTGAAGATGTAAATTGTCCTGTTTGCCCTGCGCCGGCGGAAAAGCTGATCAATGAGCCGGCGAGGGCGATTAAAGCGACTTCTTTTTGTTTCATTTGGCGTCTTGTATCCCTTCTTGATGTGTTGTTTTATAGATTCCGTTTTCATGTTCGCGGATCTATATCGCAACAGGTGTGCCAAGTCGGGGGGTTTTCTATAAGACGCGGTGAGTAAGTGTTTTGCTGGAATGCGGGTTTATATTGGTCTTGTTACCCCCTGTTCTGTTCTGAAGCACAGGATGTACGAATGGATCGGATCGAGACAGGGGGAGGGGGTGGATGGGGGCGGGGGAAGCAGAGGAGGCATCTATTTCAGGATGCGGTAGATTTTGGCTCTGCTGATGTTCAGGAGTCGGGCTGCTTCGGCGAGGTTGCCGTTTGCGTGGTCTACTGCTCGTTTCACCAGTATGGCTTCGGCCTCCTGTAGTTCAAACGGGAGAGGAGAATTGGGGGCTGCGGACGCAGGCTCCTGGGGCTGGGAAGGGGGCTTTTCTTTTCCAGCGTGAGAAGGCAGTTCCAGTATCTCACTGGTCAATTGGCCGTCGGAGGCGTCAATAAGAGAACGTTCGATCATATTTTTCAGTTCGCGAATATTACCGGGAAAAGGATAGGTTTTGAGTTGATCGATAAAGCTCTGGTCGACTTCCGGCTCGGCAATTCCCATTTCTTCTGACAATTGTTTAACGAAGAAATGCACGAGAGGTTGGAGATCTGAAGGCCGATCACGCAGAGGCGGAAGTTCGACAACATATCCGGAAAGGCGGTGATACAGATCCAGTCTGAAATCACCCGTTTCAATCTTCCCGTTCAGGTCAGTATTGGTTGCTGAGATTATTCGGACGTTGACGTTTTTGCCTTGGGCGCTGCCAACCGGAAAGATCATGCCGTCTTCCAGGACCCTGAGAAGTTTTGTCTGTAACAGAGGCGGCATATCTCCTATTTCATCCAGAAAGAGTGTTCCTCCGTCGGCTAGTTCAAATTTACCTTTCTGGTTTGCTGTTGCTCCGGTGAATGCGCCTTTGACG
>CAYTRK010000391.1:0-2209 GCA_964440205.1 uncultured Victivallaceae bacterium | reverse complement strand
ATACCCTTACCCGACTCACTTAACCCGCAATTCCTGCTGCGAGCGCGAATGGGATCTGGGGAAAGGGATGTGAGTTGTGGGATGTGCGGGGAGAGAGAAGAAGAGAAGAGGGGAGGAATATCCAATGATGAGCACGGAATGTTCAATTATAAAGGGAGGGGCGGAGGGCGAGATGGATTTTCGCCGGCACGTCGTTTTTTGTGAAGACTTTTGAGTATAGAGGGTATGATCGCGGGGGCGGTGCGCAGACCGGGTTAATAGAGGGGTCTGACCTGAAGGAGGCTCGTGAAAGGCTTGCGGGACAGGGCATACTGGCCGAGAGGCTGAAAGAGACCAGCAGGGGGATCAGTATCCGGCGAAGCGCCAGGGCGGTGATTTACCGGGAATTGAACTCCCTGTTATCCGCCGGGGTGCCGCTTGCCAAAGGGCTCGACTTATTGATCAACTCGCAGGAAAAGCCGGAGGTCAGGTCGGTTCTGGCTGCGGTACGCGATGATGTACGTAACGGGGAGAGTTTTGCGGCGGCCCTTTCGTCTGCCAGTCCCTCTGTCACTTCTTATGAGAAAGCCATTCTCGAAGCGGCGGAATGGTCCGCCACGGTTGGTCCGACCCTTGACCGGACTGCGTCTTTTCTTGAAAACCAGCAACGGGTCAGCGAAAGGGTCCAGACCGCCTTAATATACCCATCGATAGTGCTTGGAGCGGGCATATGCGTCGCTATTCTGATGCTTGGTCTCTTGATCCCGAAGGTGGAGGGACTGTTTGAAAATACTGGAGGGGATTTGCCCGCTATAACGACTGTTATGATATCAGCGGGCAATATTGTAGTGAACTGGGGCGTGCCTTTTCTTGGCGCTCTGTTTCTGTCTGTGATATTCGCGCGGAGAAAGGCTGCAACGGATGCGGATTTTCGCTACACGATGGACGAAAGACTATTTCGCTTGCCGTTATTCGGGCGGGGTTACCGGATAGTGGTTAATCTGCGTTTTGCGCAGACTCTTGCTACTTTACTGAACAGCGCGGTTCCCTTGATAGATGCATTCAAGCTGGCATCGAGGGCAACAGGTAGCGCGCGGATTGTTGCGGATTCCGAGAGACAGGCTGAGGGTATTGAGCATGGCGGATCCCTGTCACAGGCTATTGCCAACATTCCACCTCTGGCGGGGGTCTTGCCCGGCATGTTGAGAGTAGGCGAGGCGGGCGGGGATGTTGTGGGAATGCTTGACAGCGCCGCGTTCAGATACGGCACGGAGTGGGACAGGTTTGTTGACCGGAGTTTGAGTTTGCTGGAACCTCTCCTGATTCTTCTTATAGGCGGTTTTGTATTGCTGGTGACAATTTCTGTCCTGCTGCCGATCATGTCGCTTACGGACGCTCTTCAGCTTTGAGAACCGGAATGCCGGAGGCGGACTATTGCCGCTAGTATCAGTGAGTAATGGAAGACGAAGAGGCTGACGAGCACGAGTTCTGCTATCAGTATTCCGCCGCTTTTTACGCGATCGATCAAAGGATGCAGGACAAATATGTTCATCAGCGGGTTGCGGCAAAGTGATTGCGGCAGGCCTGCGAACATCATGATATTCGGGATTATCGCAAGGATTCCCATTGCTGCGGAAATCACCAGCATTCGGCCTATGCACAGATAAGCCGGACAGGTCGGCTTGTCCCTGCAGTCTGGTTTGCCGGCTGAAATGATTGATTTGAGGGCGGGATACAATCCTATGGCTGTGCCTGTCAGCAAGCCCACTGCAAGATGAAAGCTCCAGTTAGCCATGGGTTAGTGTTTCTCCCTGGTATAAAGTTCGTGCCAGGCGGCGATAAGCATGACAGCAAACATTGCGACCAGAAACGGAGCATATATGTCGACTGCGGTTTCTCTTTGATCGATGGTATAGTGCCAGAAGAATATGTCGCATCGGGGATCTCGCGCCATTTTGAAGTAAAGAGAATTGAAGCCGAAAAGTCTGGGGATGTCGGGTATTACTGCCCATACCATTCCCGCCATAGCAGCAATCGGCCAGAGGATGAGCATGGCAAGACTTGCGCGGCGGTGTTTGATGAAATATATGGAAAGCCCGAGCAGGAAAGGTCCTGCTGCGCCTATAACAAGCTGGTTCATTGAGTCTCCATGAAGCCCTTTCAACGGGCGAATTATGGGTCTTCCGCGGAATCTGTGGGTAGATTTGTTTTCTTAATGGTTCCTGAACCG
>CAYTRK010000390.1:0-2211 GCA_964440205.1 uncultured Victivallaceae bacterium | reverse complement strand
TAGCCTGGTAAGCCTTGCCCATAGCTACCCAGAAATGCATTCGATTGAGCTGCCATGTCCACTCGAAAGTATAGGCGATATCCGATCGATCTCGGGTCGCGTTGAAAAACCAGTCAATCGGGCCGTCAAAGCAGTGATCAATATGGCATACGGTGAATTCATGCCGCAAGGCGCGCTCGGCTGCTGTCCCCTTATATTGCAACTCGCGCGGGCGGCTGGCAGAAAAAAAAGAGGGAACTTCCCGGTTTCTGATGTAATCACAGAGCAGCTTGCGAGCCTTCAGAAAGTCACCTTGTCCGGAAGCGTTCTTTGCTCTTTTCAGTTCCTCATTCAACGGCGCAACCTGGTCGAAGAGTTCCCTGTCGCTCAGGCGAGGCCCCTTATCCGGCAGATTCTCCGGCTGTGTGTTTTTCTCTTTATTCATGTCCCTGGCCTGAAGCGCTGAGGACCGAAGCCGGCTCGCGCCCGACAACAAGCTTGCCGTCAGCGACATAACCTTCCTCGCGATCTTTCAGCCTTTCGATCAATTGCGCTTGCCAATAAGCGACTCGATCAGGCCGCTCAGTCACAAGATTGTGAGAATTTGACAGATCGTTTTCAAGATCAAATAGCTGTTCCTCACCGGTCTGCGAAAACCACACGTACAATTCCCTGCCGTCCGTCATCCATTGGTTCGATGTTTTGCCTCGACTATGTTCGCCGTGCAGTTTTCTACGCCAATCGGGTTCCTCCCCTCGACATAAGGGCAGCACGCTGTTGCCCTCGATCCCGGCGGGAATATCGATTCCTGCCGCGTCGAGCAGCGTTGGCATAACATCTCGCAGTTCCACCAGCATGTCATTATCCAAAACCTGCGACTGCTGCCATGTGTCAGGAAGACGCACAAGGAACGGAACCCGAATCGCCGCATCGTATGCAACCGCCTTGGCCACCATATTATGATCATAGAGCATTTCACCATGATCGCTCACAAAGACCAGTAAAGTATTATGCATGACGCCATGCTCCATTAATGCATGTATCAAACGGTTAATCTGGCAATCGATGTGCGTCAACTGCGCAAAATACGCTCGACGCGCCAGGTCAATCTGAGACTCGCCTGCAGGCGCCGGGCTGTCCTCCCCATGTCCCGGCTGAATTTGACGATCCTCAGCCCACTCTCCAACAACCCGGGGCGGCAGCGTCTTGTTCATGTAACGGTCCAGATAAACGCGCGGCGGATCGAGGGGAGGATGCGGACGATGGTATGACACCTTCAGAAAGAAGGGTTTGGTTGGATCCCGGCGGCGCAAGAAATCAATAGACCTGGTGGTTGCCCAGTTTGTGGGGTGACAACGTTCCTCATAAGGCCATGGCGTCACTGAATAACCGTTACATCCAACGCCGGCATCTGTGAGATCGGCTTCGGCTCCACAATGCTGACGAAGGTAGGGCAGGTAATCGTCCACAAGTCCGTAATCGGTGTCACGGCAACGTTCATTGTGCAGGTATCCGTCGCAGAGTTCAACACTGTGAAATCCCATTAGCTGACGAGCCGGGTATACATGCATCTTCCCTACACAATGCGTGTGATAGCCGGCTTTTGCCAATTCTCCCGCCAATGTAACAGGATAGTTCCAGCGCACCCGGTCTTTATACCCCACCCGACCATGGGTCTCCTGTGAAAGCCCGGTCATCAGACCAGCTCGCGCAGCAATACACGATGGCACGGCTGAATAGGCGCGCGTGAACATTGTTCCATTCCTGAATAAATGGTCAATATTCGGCGTCTCGACAACTGCATGTTCCTGTAAGCCCAAACAGTCACCACGCCATTGATCAGCCATAATCATAACAATGTTTGGTCTGGTTTTACCTGTTTCAGACATGTCTTTTCACCTCCCCGGCTACAGCAACATCAAATATTTTAAACCTATATCATTCCTGCACTACATACAAGTTATTTTGATTTGCAAGGTATTATACACGCAAGCAAAATTAGCCTGATCTATTCACGCGCCGAGTTTGCCTTTACCTTCCTTGCAAAGCTTGCGGCCGCTTATACTTGAACAGCCAGACTTTGCCGGCTTTGTATCGCGGGGCCGCCATCCACATGGATACGCCGTATTCACGAATCGGTGCACATATCAAGCTGCCGTCCTTGCTCGGCGGAGCCTGGTCTTCAATCGGCGCCCAGATATCACGGTCAATGCAATAGGCATAAAACTGCTT
>CAYTRK010000389.1:0-2217 GCA_964440205.1 uncultured Victivallaceae bacterium | reverse complement strand
GAGATGACCAGATTGGCGGCAACGAACTTGTGCGGGAAATAGATGTTGTGATTCTACGCGTCTCCATCCGCAATTATTATGGAGAACCGTTACCTACAGAATATTGGTATCTCGGTAATTGCGGAACTTCGGAGTATTGTGATAGAGCGTGGCCTACTGCTACGGGCGCACCCGGAGACAAAGGGACATTCAAATGGTCGATACTGGGAAGTAAGGGATTCGAAGCAATGGGTATTGTGGATCCGGATGGAGGACCATCCCTTTCGACTGTGACAGAAACAGATGATCCAAGGATCTTCATTGCCTCGCGAGGATATAGCGATGCGAGTAAAGATGTAACACTAGAGTTGAGGTATACGACACCTGATGGCCAATGTACCTGCGTGTGTACAAAGAAGTTAACTGTCCGAACGTTCCTGCTATTATTGGGACCAGGGGCTAAGTACGCAAAGTATGAAACCGGTGGATGGGCAATGAAGAAGGCGATGGGACTGGTAGATCATTTGGATCAGGAGGTGATACCGCATGGGGTTGACGTTAATGAAAAGTTCACAAATTGGCAATCTCTACAACGTGAAAATTGGGTCGCGCCAGAGGCGGGAGGGCTCCAAAATGCTAAAGTCTGGTATGATTGGGTTGCTAAACCTGCAGAGGCCAGCTGTTTATTACTTCTGGTTGACAAGCGAGGTTCCGTCGTACACATATATTGAGGAAGAACCGCCCACAGATAATCGCCGGGCAAACGAAGGCGTCGACAAAGCTACTCAGACTTGGCGGTACGGAAGCGAGAATTCCGGGCATGGGCGGGTTGCAATTGATGGAGAAGTAAACTTTCAGCGAAATTGCGGTTTTGCTACACATACGAACTAAAGACGAACAGTCATGACACAAGCAAACAATTTGATTTCTTCATTAAGAGACCATATATCTGACAAGAAACATGGTTCGGTAGTTGCAGGAACGGAGGCATTATGAATCCAATAAATCGCCTTTTTTCGCATTGCTGGAGTTGGAAACTAAAGCGATCATGGACAATGCTAATCTTTGGCTTGGCAATGTGCACCTCTTATGAAAGCAACGCCATACCAATAGCGAGGAGGAATATTCCAGGGCTTCTAAAGGAAGCACCCGTGATTGTAAAAGGCAAAATCCTGTCGGTTCAGAAGAGTAATGCAACGCAAGTGTTTCGCCTTGAGAAATATTTAAAGAGCCGAGGTGTAACGAAAAGAGCCAAGGTAGCCGTAGATTCAGTTATTAAAGGAGACATTAGCCGCGAAACAATATCTGTTCTTTTTTTTGATGGCCGCAATGTGCCATTCACCAAACTCTGCACGGGCAAATCCTACATTCTGTTCTTGGCCAATTCAAAGCACGGTTTCAAGTTGTATGATCCAGCAAACGGGGGTTTTCAGATTAAACACGACGGCATTAGTTTCAAGAAACAGAATCCTATGTCAAGATTACAACAGGTGCTTGAGTATTCCCTGACAAGCAAGGATGAGCAAGTGCTGCAAACGGCACTACTCGGAATAGCGCAAGTTGGCAATGCTGAGATTTTGCCTAGACTGCAGCCTTTTC
Source organism: uncultured Victivallaceae bacterium (assembly GCA_964440205.1). Classification (GTDB taxonomy): domain Bacteria; phylum Verrucomicrobiota; class Kiritimatiellia; order UBA8416; family CAYSRM01; genus CAYSRM01. Next base: position 639 of record CAYTRK010000389.1, on the reverse strand, counting down.
TTAGAGACAAAAGAGCCGGAGTCGAAGCAGCAACCATTAGCGCATGTCTTCACTTAGGGCAATGGCAATTGGTGACAAATGCCATCCATATACTGGAAAGGCCGAAGAAAGATATTCTTGGATCCCAAGACCTGGGCATAACCAGCATGAATCCGTATGAGAGCTTGACCAGAGGCGTTGCTTCAGTAACAAATAGTAATGCGGTACCCTTACTTATGGATCTAGTTAAGAACAGCAAGGAAGAAAGCCTCGAACACCGCTTGTTGCTGGAAGCTTTAGCTGGAATTGGCTCAGTCAAGAGTGTTCCAATTTTCCTGAATATGCTCGATGATCCAGACTGGGACACTTCTTACTTCGCATATAGAGCACTTATTAAGGCTCGTGGTGACTCGTCATATCTAGCTCAACATGCTTTCCGTGGAGACAGGAAAAATGCCGAACTGGAAGAACTTCAAAAGTGGGCTCGAAGGTTGAATCTTGATGAAAAAGGCCACTCTGAGCGTCAGGCGGGGTCAAAGTAGGCCAGCGGCGCAACGGGTGCAAAGGGGATCTGTAGCATGTAAGCGTCTTACAAACCCCATCGGGGCTACGGGGTCACGTCTCGACAATCGACATTTATGATTGACAGGGGTGATGCTT
>CAYTRK010000388.1:0-2228 GCA_964440205.1 uncultured Victivallaceae bacterium | reverse complement strand
CAACCGGACACTAACGCCTCATTACCGCAACAGGAGCAACCATGATAACCCTAATCCACACGACAGAGAACGACGGTCTACCGGATAGGACCATAGCACTGACCACCGAGGCCGAAAGCCTCGATTCTGTACTGATTGACATGGAGGCGTTTCTCCGGTGCGTCTTCTTGATCGAAGCAAACGAGCGGCTTGTGTTAGAGCTCGATATACCGAAGGAGAGAATATATGACGTTTAGTATTCAGTGTGAAATGTCAGATGAGTGGGCTCCCCACTTTTTGGGTATGCTCAAAAAGATGGAGTGGCTTGGTGACGTGGAATATAGTCGCGAAGTATCGATATTCGCTGATGGTGGCGGGGACTTCAAACCAAGATTTACGTGGGATGAAAATCTACCTAATCCGGCCGAGCCAATATCCACAAGTTTAAGCAACTATCTCTTCGATGTAGGATAAGGAGCAGCTATTGTCTTTTCGCATAATCGCATTTTCACAGCGTAGTCATAGTGATACCATGGTAGATGCAAGCCGAGTGACGCGGCTGATTGGAGGTAGACTGTTTAGTCGGCCAAGTGGCTCCCGGGTTGGGTTTAGGCGTGTTCACCTTCCGCGCCTTTATCCTCGTCACACCCGGGAGCTTCTTGGCTTTTCTTTTGGGGGGAATGCATGACGGTATTTGATTTAACGGCTTTGCTATCAGGTATAGACCTGGACGCTCAGGTGTCAATCCGCCTTGAGTGCCTGGACGAATCGAATTATCAAACATACCACGAGTTCGGTGTCTGCCAAGAGGTGCGGATTTCTCTTTGGGACAACAAAGTTTCTGTATGTCTTTTCGGGCTTGCAGATACGTAAAGGGGTGAGGAATGGCACAAAAACCGAAGGAAACAGTCGACTATTTCCCGTTCTACGTAAAGGACGGGCGGACTCTTTTCGCGCTGCAACGCAAGTATGGGCTTGCTGGAATCGGATTTTTCACCCAGATAATGCGAATGCTCGGGACAACCCCGGGCCACTACTACGTCTACATCGAGGACTACGACAAAGACCGGCTCAACACGTTCTGCGGCATGGGAGAGACCGATGTCAGGGCAATGATTACTGATATGGTAAACACTGGCAAAATCGACCGTGAGCTATGGGAAGATCGTAACGTCATATACTGCCAGGACTTCGTAGACAACCTATCGAATCTTTACAACCGCAGGACCGCCGAGGACCCGTCAAAAGAGCGTGTTCTCAGTGAAACCGCTGCAATATGTCAACAGCATGTAAGCAATATGTCGACATCATGTAAACAGCATGTCGACATCCCGCAGCGGACTGTACAACATATAAGAGAAGATAAGATAAGAGTAGAGAAGAGTAGAGAAGAGGAGAGTATAGAAGAGATGGCGCCTTCGGCGGATGCTCCCGCATCTGTCGAGCAACAAGCCCTTACCATTCCCGACCAAGACCAACATCTTTATCACACGATCAAGACCACCTTCGAGAAAGAGCAACCCGGGAGCCGATTCACGAACTACGCGAAAGAAGGAAAGGCGATTAAACAACTAATAGCCAAGGCTCGGGCACGCTCTCCAGATGACCCGGAACCCTTGGCAATGGGGATGATTGAGGCGTTTCGAAAGATACGTGAGATCGATGAGTTTTTCCGGAAGCAACCGTTTCTACCCTCTTCCCTCAACTCTGCCGGCATCTATGATCGCGTGCTGACCTGGGCGATGAATGAGCAGGAAAAGGCGGCGGAATGGGAAGACGAAATAGAGCGGGCCTCTGGATACGAGGAGGTTGTATTTTGACGGTTGACCAATTCTTTGATCGAATCGTGGACACATACTGCCCGAGAGATCCGGCAAAGCGTATTGATTCGTTTCCTCCGGCGGTCCAAACGGACGTGCGAGCATGGCTATCGAAACAGCGCGAGGGCATGCTTGGCATCATTTGGGCCGAGCTCGTTAAATCAGTAAGCCGCGCATACAAGACGGCCCCGGGTATCTACGAGCTTGAACAAGCGAAGAAAGCAGCGATCGTCCGCGTTGACTCAGAGCCTCACCCGGCCCTATTGCCCGATGCGGATACACCGCTCCTCCTCGAAGACGCGAGCCCAATGCGAGACGAACAGGTAGCCAAGGGATTCGACGCGCTGATGGCAGCAATGAAGCGGGGCCGTAACCCGGTCCAGGATGAGACCGTGACATCGGTGTTACATGAGCTTGGGTATGAGCAAT
>CAYTRK010000387.1:0-2230 GCA_964440205.1 uncultured Victivallaceae bacterium | reverse complement strand
TCTGCGATAGTCGCCATAGAGAAGAACGGAATAGCTGGGCCTTATGCCCTTGTGCTTGGCACTGCCGCATATCAGAAAATGGCGGCGGGCGACAACAGAGGATATCCGTTGAAGAAACGGATCGAAGAGATGGTTCGCGGGGGAATTCAATGGAGTCCCGCTATCAAGGGCGGTTTGCTGGTAAGCCTTCGGGGCGGTGACTATGAGATGACTGTAGGACAGGATATCGCCGTGGGCTACGAAGGTGTGTCAGGAGACACGATCAAGCTGTTTCTGACTGAGTCGTTCACGTTCAGAGTGCTTGATGAACGCGCGGCAGTGGCTTTGAAGCCCCAAAATAGCGGCAAGAAATAATTGTGGTTGTTCAAATTAACGACCAATGACTCGCCTACGGCAAGGCTAAGGCGAGGCTGAAAATTACTAATGACTCTCGCGAAGCGAGAAAATAACGAGTGACCAACCATTTTGGTTGTGGCAAAAGGCTGCCTTGGATGGAGGGGCGAGTTGAGTCTTCTAAGTTTGAAAAATGTCTCTCTTAGAGTCGGCGACCGGCAGATTCTTGATGATCTGTCTCTGGAAATATGGGAAGGGCATATACACGCGATAGTTGGTCCGAACGGCGCCGGAAAATCTACCACGGCAAATCTTATTATGGGCCTGGAAGGTTATCGCGACTATGAAGGGACCGTTACATTTGACGGGCAGAAACTTGACGGCATGACTGTTGACGAGAGGGCGAGGCTTGGGATTACGCTCGCGTGGCAGGAGCCTGCCAGGTTCGAAGGGTTGAAAGTAAAGGAATTCATACGGGCCGGAGCTAGAGACGGGAGCGAATCAAGGATCAGAGAAGTGATAGAGCAGGTCGGACTGAAAGGCGAGCGCTATATGGACCGCGCTCTTGACGACACTTTGTCCGGGGGCGAAAGAAAACGGCTGGAGCTTGCGGGGATACTTGCCATGGAGCCGCGGCTCGTAATGATGGACGAGCCCGACAGCGGGATAGACGTGGAAGCGCTGGAGAGGATATTTCAATCTTTGATTGCGCTTAAAGAACGGGGCACAACGATAGTTCTTATAACGCACAGCCTGCCTGTTCTGGACCATGCCGAACACGCGTTCCTGATGTGTTGCGGAAAGCTGCTTGATAAGGGCGCTGTTGACAGAATACGCCCTTATTTCAAGAACAAATGTGTGCCGTGTGAGCATATCAATCAACCTGTTCTTGACGGAGTGAACGCATGATGTCTCAAGACGCTGTCGCCGAATCTCTCTATTCCTCTTTTGGCGAGGATTTCCGACATGTGTGCTCCAACCCTGGGATCGCGCATATTGAGGTGCATCACAACAGAATACTGGGGAGTCATCTGGTTCCAGGGCTGGAAGTTGATGCCGATGAGACAGATGATGGTATTCGAGCCGATATCAGAATTGCCGACGAAGCGCGCCTGGAGCATCCGGTAAGGATTTGTTTCGGCATGCTGCCTGAAACCGGGCTGCAGCGTATCAACCTTAAAATAGACGTGGGCCGTTCTGCTGAGGCAGCAATAGTGGCCCATTGCGCTTTTCCAAACGCGCGCGAAATCCGCCACGAAATGGACGCGGAGATTTCGATAGGAGCGGGCGGGCAATATTCCTATTTCGAGCGGCACGTGCATGGTGAGGACGGCGGGGTTGTGCTTGTTCCCCGCACAAAAGTTCTTGTTGGAAAAGGCGCGAGGTTCAATACGGAGTTCGAGCTGATAAAGGGACGGGTTGGGAATATGGAAATCGATCTGGAAGGCGTGTGCGACGATTATGCGACCATGGAAGTCATGGCAAGAATCATGGGCTCAGGCGATGACAGAATTCTTATAAGGGAAGGCGCTACGCTCGAGGGTGAGCATTCGCGCGGGGTACTGACATCCCACATTGCCTTGAGCGACAATGCCGATGCGGAAGTGTATAATACTCTTACCGCTACCGGCGCGTATTCCCGCGGGCACGTGGACTGCAAGGAAATAGTTCGCGGCAATGCCCGCGCCCGGGCTGTTCCTGTTGTAGACGTTAAGAACCCGAAGGCGCATGTAACGCACGAGGCGGCTATAGGCAGCGTGGATTCAAAACAGCTTCAGACTCTCATGAGCCGCGGGCTGAACGAAGAAGAAGCCTCAGACCTCATTATCCAGGGGCTTCTGTCTTAACCCGCATATCTCACAAAATTCCTGCTGCGAGCGCGGATAGCGCCACTGCG
>CAYTRK010000386.1:0-2234 GCA_964440205.1 uncultured Victivallaceae bacterium | reverse complement strand
GTCTGAGCACAGCCGCAGCTTCCGTATTGGTGTATTTGTCGGCAAATACGCGGCATCTTCTGGCTGCTGTCTCATACAGGCCGGTGCGTTCCAGCTCAAACAGTTCCGACATTGTTGCGGCGTAAGCAATTTTATTTGCAGGCGGGCGCCGCCTTGACAGAGGCGGCAGACGGCTCCCGGCCTTAGCCGGGCTTTCCTGATACCAGAATGCGACTCCGGACATGTATCCGCGGGACCGGTTTGCGTCACCAAATTCAAATGTCATGAGTATTTCCTCGTCGAAACCTACGCGGTCAGCCAGGTGAAAGCGATACTGTGCAGTCTGCATGGCGGCCTTTTCCAGGAGTCCGCAGAGCGGCCATGAATAAAGGCCGTAATAATACCAGCCACCATTGAAATAATCTTCGAGCCCAGTTCCGTGAAGAACCCTTTCGTCTCCATTGACGCGAATAATTTCGTCTCCTTCAAGGATATTCCAGCTTCCGTCCATGCCATGTGAAAGCAAATAACATCCCACATAGTGTCCCCGTCCCGTGGCATGGAGCAGACGGAACGGAGTCCCGCGAGCGATTGTCTGGTTCCATCCGGCGTGGAAATAGCGTTTTTGCCGTTCTTCTCTGTTCTCGCTATTGATAGAGAATTCAGAACGCACTTTGACCGGGAAACTCAAATCATTCCGGACGGTTATGCGGGCTTTTTTCTCGAAAGGCATAGGAAATCGGCTCACGAATCCGTCCTCCCGGCTTTCCAGGGGCAGGGAAGAAAAAGGACGCTTATGTAGTGCGTTACAGAAGAAATCGCCCAAAGGCGCTTCAACACTCGGGTCGGCAGCGCCGTCCCAGTACATCTTCAACACAAGTCCCCTCAGCATTCTTGAACGGTCCAGTTCCGACACAGGAGAAGCAGGCTCAGGTGAGACCGCAAACCGTGAGATTATCCCTGGCCCCGAAGAAGACAGAATCTCCATTTCACTGTTGGCGTCTATCAGGACAACCTTGCCGTCAGTGTTGAAAGCTGTTCCCTTCGGAATCTTGCTGCGCTGCCGCCATGTCTGAAGCGTCTGGTTCGCCGCGTTTTCCTGCTCGTGATTCAGTTCTTTCGGAAAGGACTCCACCTTTGTATCTTCAGGGTACGTCGTGTGGTTTATGTGATAATACTGTCTCCAGTCAGGTTTCAGTTCAGGCATACGCACAGCAATACGAAGTGATTTTTTAAACGGGATTGGAACACAGGAATAATATCCGCCGCTGTTGCGCATAGCTAATGGTGACACAAAAGGAAACTTTCCGCCAAAGAGTCCCTCCCGGCTGATCGAAATTCGAGGATCAGCCTCGCCGTCAAAGTAGAAAAGCCATTCATCTCCGCGAATACTGGTCATCCATATGCGATCGACGCAGCCGGGACCATCGAGGGTGGCAATTTCCACCAATCCATTGTCATCCTGTTTCAAGTTTTGGGCCCAGTCAATGTTTCCCCCTTTTCTGTCATAGGTGGAAATCAAATGCGCCTTGCCACGGGGGCGCTGAGCAAACAAAAGGCAATTCGTAAGGTCTTTTGTTTGACTGGCGAAACTGTGGGTCTGAGCGTTCTGTTTTTTTTCATTTCCGCATCCTTGACTTGCGAAAACGGCGACAAAGAGAAGCCATTGAAGAGATCTCTGTTTTAGTTTCATGCTGCCTCGTATTTTTTAATTCATACCATGAATAGACTAACCATCATAGGATCGCAAGGCAAAAAAGCTGTCAGGGTGTCTTACGTATGTTATACTTAAAGCCCTTGAAAACAAGGAGATGTAATACACACAAAAATGATGCGGTTTAAGGCGCTGGGAAAAGTATGCTCAAGTTCGAATGCGGGTTGCATTTTTGCTAGCAGGCTTGTCAGGCAGGGGAATAGGGTCAGGTTCTTTTCAGTGATCTCTTAGAATAAAGAGCCCGGACGCCAGCCCACAGGAAAACCACAATCACAGCCGTTACTGAAAAAAGAAACGGAATCAGATACGGCTGATATGTGAATACAACCGTATGGGTGCCCGCAGGCAGGAAAGCCCCCCTCATAATATAGTTGCACCGTAGCAATTCAGCAGGCTCACCGTCGACGGCCACCTGCCAGTCAGGATGGTATCTGTCGTTGAGCAAAAGCACTCCGGGCTTTGGCAGTTCCGTTTCTATTTCGATACGAGTTCGCCCGTATTCGTTAATTCGTGCAGGCGATGTACTTTCACTGTCCCGGGG
>CAYTRK010000385.1:0-2234 GCA_964440205.1 uncultured Victivallaceae bacterium | reverse complement strand
AGGCGCTATACCGACCGAGTTCGCATTTCTGAATTTCATGGATGGCTCAAGCATGCTTCCAGTAGATTATAAGGCTTCCGTAAGCCGTGACGCTTTGTCCAGCATCGCCGGCGCTTCGGCGCAGGATACCCAGGGGCAGGAGGGCCAGGCAGCATCTTTCGTAACATACAGCCTGGACAGCACCTTGATGATCTCCGCTGAAAATGCCGCAAAACTGGGCGGCAAGATCCGCTCAATTACAGCTTATCCGAAAGATTCGCGTAATACACCGGAAGTAGGCGAGAATATTGCAAAGGCGTCAGGACTGCCTACGTTTGTGGGAAACAAAGGGGCTGTTCATCGTCTGCTTTTCGGTACGCTGATTCAGGCAAGCGGCTTAAAGGATCTTGTGATTCCTGTGCTTCTGGGTGGACTTATTGTGTTTGCCACGATGCTGGGAAGTGTCGCGGACAGGGAAGGTGAGATTTACTCATTCAGCGCGCTGGGGCTTGCTCCGGCTCATATTGCAGGTCTATTTTTTGCTGAGGCTTCAGTCTATGCGGTAGTAGGCGGGATGGGCGGGTATTTGCTCGGGCAGGTTGTGACCGAGGTATTGTCTTTGCTCAGCACATTGGGATGGTTCTCGGTTCCGGCAATGAATTTCAGTTCCATGAATGCAATTGCGACCATCTTTACTGTCATGGCGATTGTTTTGCTCTCTACTGTTTACCCTGCGATTAAAGGAGCAAGAGCGGCCAATCCGGGCATCCAGCGAAGCTGGAAGATCCGCCCTCCTGAGGGAGGCGTCTACGATATAGCGTTTCCATTTACAGTGTCGGAATATGACCTCACGGGAATCGTAAGTTTTCTTGAGGAGCACTTCAACAACTACAGAGATACATCCGTAGGAGATTTTGCGACGATGGATTGTCGTGTTATCCGGCAGAAGGAAAACGATATGCTTGGAATTGAGGGGTACCTCGCGCTTGCGCCATTTGACCTTGGTATTGAGCAACGTTTCATGATTTTGAGCCGCACAAGCGATATTGAGGGGATAGATGAAATCCAGGTTCTCCTGAAACATGAAAACGGCGCGTACGGTGACTGGCGACGAGCCAACAAAGTATTTATCAGCGGGTTACGAAAGCAATTTCTCATATGGCGGACGTTCGGAAAAGAGCTCACTGACCATTATCGCGAAATGACGCATCGTAGATGGGATGAGCTTACAGTAATAAGCAAAGCCGATATTGAAAAGCAATTCAGTCAGGAAGAAGCCACATGACCAAACAGGATAAAGATGCTCAACAATACAGGGACCTGATGCAGGTTCCCGATAAGTTTGAAAACGGGTTCACATGGACCTCACTCTTTGGCGCCCTTTTTGTGGCCCTTTTGATGGTGCCCGGGACAATGTACATGCAACTGCTTGCCGGGTTTGGCGTAGGTTCAGCGGCGAGATGGGTAACGGTAATCCTTTTTCTTGAGGTAGCAAGGCGGGCAAACAAGACTCTTAAGAAACCCGAGGTCTTTGTGTTGTTTTATATGGCTGCAGCCGCTATGGGCGAGCCGTTTTCGGGTCTGTTGTGGAATCAGTTTTTTGCGCAGAGCCGGGCTGCGGCAGGAATGGGGATAACGCAGACGTTGCCGCAGTGGTTTGCGCCGACTGACCCGGACGTTCTTGATCAGCGGAGTTTTATGCAACTGGAATGGTTGCCGGCGATTGGCGTGATGCTGTTCCAGGTGGTTGCATCGCGGATCAACTATTCTTTTCTCAGCTATGGGTTGTTCAGAATGGCCAGCGATGTCGAAAATCTTCCTTTTCCTATGGCTCCCATCGGAGCCCAGGGGATTATGGCGCTTGTAGAACAACAGAGCGAAGAGGGTAAGGAGGGTAAGAAGAAAAAAAATCTGGGCGAAGAGAGCAAGGAAAACTGGCGATGGCGTGTTTTCAGCATAGGTGGAGTGTTAGGTCTTGGGTTCGGTGCGATCTATATGGGACTTCCTGCAGTATCCGGAGCTTTACTGGGAGAAACGGTACAGATTTTACCCATTCCTTTTGTGGATTGGACTCAAAAGACTGGGGAGTTTCTGCCTGCGGCGGCAACCGGAATAAGCCTTAACATGGCACAGCTATTAATGGGGATGGTTCTGCCGTTCACTGCGATGGTGGGAAGTTTTGTCGGACATATGTGCACGCTTGTGATTAATCCTATGTTGTATCATTTTGATATTCTGACGAGCTGGGAATTGGG
>CAYTRK010000384.1:0-2235 GCA_964440205.1 uncultured Victivallaceae bacterium | reverse complement strand
TTCCTAAGGTTTTAGGCGACTCTGCCCAATTTGGAGATTATTTTGGACAGCAGTGCCTCCCGTAGCCCCTCCCGTAGCCCCTTTCCTGCTGGGCGTCGACCTGACTAGCCTGCCTGCCAAGAGCCGAGTCTATCGTTCCGAGCGCCAATGCGCGAAAACGTAGTGCCTGCGTCGTTGTAAGTCGCTGCGGCCCAATAGATGATTTTTTGGGCCGCGGAAGTTGGCTTAGTGCCATTTTACTCTGACCCCAATGCATGGGAATCCGCCAAACTGTTACTTGGAACCCAGTAAAATGTATTCACTGCGCCATCCTGTCCGGTATCGAGAGTTCTTCGTTGTGTGGGATTGCTTTGGCTGGCAATATAGATATGGCCTAAGTGATCAGAATAAGCCAGCCATTGCATGTCTGGGGAAAAACGTGGAAAACATGCAGTTTCGACCGCTGGTATCATGCTTGATTTACCCGTAGATGTATTGAAGAGACAAAGTTTCGTTTCAAAGGAAGTGATGCCGTCAGCAACCTCTGTTAGTTCTGCATAGACAACACCGCCAGGAGCCGGCGAAGCACCAAGGGGATAGCCGCCAATTCGGGTTATTTGCTGATCACGCACTTTTACCAGGTAGGTTTGAGGCCCTTCCCTGAGTTCTGTATATCGTGCTTCAAAAACAATTGCGGTTCCGTCTGAGGACCAAGTCGGGGCAGAGTGGCGAAGACGACTGCGACGGGCGGGTTTTGATGGTGGCGTAATAACGTGATGTTGCCATGCTCCTTGGCTTTTCTTTGATATACCAACGCGATACTCGTCGTGTGTTACATCGGATGACTTAGCGAAATAATAGGCGATTCTTGAACTGTCAGGAGCCCAGGCTGGCGGGGAAGCTTGGCCTGTAATGGTAAATACATCTTCAAGAAGCCCATTTTTCAGATTGAGCACCTTGATGGTGTCTCTCCTCGCGGCGTCATAGAATAAGCACAATCGCGTTCCATCTGGTGAAATCTTCCCTTTGAAGTTTTTCGGCAGTTTTGCGTCGGTTATAGTGATGGAGTTAGTCTTTCCGTGCCAAGTTTGTGAACGCAACAAAATGCTCTGTTGTTCTGTTTTTTCTCCAATGGCTAGGGCACCATACATGCTGAAAAAAAAACTTTGTATTTGTCTATCGGCAGATACTCGATTCGTGGTGATAGCTGTGGCACTTATGAGTGCTGACTGTATCCTACCATCTTCTTTGTCAGGCAAAACGAGCAGATGGGCAGCCTCTGGGTCTTGATCTGCTGACAGACAGCATACCCGAAAGGACAATAACACAGCTAGACTCCAAAAGGTTTTTCTTAAACACATTGCACCCTCCATAATTTGGTCTAAGGTTTCTCGTACAAAGTAATTTTCCATTTGGTCGGGAATTCGAGAACATTCCAATACTCCTCTGTTGTACACTCAAACCACTTCCACGTTACGTCCTCGACCGGTTCATTGTTAGCGCCATACATCGTCTTTGTTGCTGGATCTATGCAAGTGTGGGCATGAACCTGGTCGCCACCAAGGCCTTGGAAGTAAACGACATCTCCTCTGCTAAGCTTGGTATGAAAATCCTCCCAATCCTCTTCTGATATCCCACCCAAGCCCCCATATTCATTCGACCTCCAGCCCTTGATCGTGGAATCCAAATCCATCAATGTGCCGCAAGCGCTACCATCATTGGCGTGAACGCAGGAGCCATAGCAATTCCACTGGTAGTTATCATCAACTGTGACTTCGTACTTGGTGAAACTCCAATTGTCATCACACGAAATGCCCGTACCAAAATTATCTCTGTCTCTTCCTAAATGGTCCTTGTATATCTTGACCTTCAGTGCGTCCTTGCATCTCGTGTCAGCGGGTCCAATCATTGCTTTCAGAGTGAGCGTGCCTTCACCAGTAGTGTCAGGAGCTATGTGGATGGGTGTTGCACTTGTATCATTAACCAGCCCGCCTGCGGCAGCGTCGAGCATCCATTTGTAGCTTGACGGAGGAATTGGTTCAATTGCGCCTTCAATGGCCAGAACGTAGGGCCCTGGTGAACCGCTCACTACAGCTTGAAAATCAAAATGAGCCGGTCGCGTCACAGTCCATGGGAGCCAACAGTCGTCTGGGTTTTCTGTGCCATCCAATGAACCCTTCGGCTTAACAATGTTAACCTTCAGAATCACAACATCTATTTCCCGCACAAGTTCGTTGCCGCCAATCTGGTCATCTC
>CAYTRK010000383.1:0-2235 GCA_964440205.1 uncultured Victivallaceae bacterium | reverse complement strand
AATGATGAACACGGAATATCCAATGATGAAGGGGAGAATGGGGAGGAGGAGAAGACGAGCAAAGGCGGAGATAAACGTACTCGTACACCTACTCGTACACGCGAATAGTAGCGAGCGGTTAAGTGAGTCGGGTAAGGGTATACGGTTAAGGGTGGCGGGTAAGAATTGCGGTTAAGTGTCTGAATCCGTACACTTAATCGCTCCTCTTACTCGGATACACTTACCCGACCTGCTTACCCGGTCTGCTGATGGAAGCTTCTGAACGGAGAGGGACAAAGTGGTTCGATTAAGTGTATCCGAGTCAGACGGAAGAGATAGGGGTGTACGAGTATGTGTACGAGGAGGTTCGGCGAACGGGGGTTCGCCTCCTACAAGGATGAGGGAAGAGAGGGGGAAGGGTAACCACAGAGAGCACAGAGAGGGAGAGTATGGGAGGTGGGAAGAGATTGCTACAGGTGCGTTGCGGATTGCTATAGCGATGGAGGGGGGTTGGATGGAGGGGATTTGTAAGTCTTTGCGGTGCAACGCTCAAGCTTTGTGGCATATGGTGTGCTATCTGTCTTTGTCATGAAGATGGCTATAAATCTGACGGTACTACTGGCTTCGGTTCTCTTTTTTGGCGCATGTCAAACTTACAGCGGGGGAGCCGCAAATATTGAAAGTAATGCGGTTGAATCGGTTGAAACTGCTGAACCGGTTGAAAAGGTTGAAAGCGAGGAGGTGGAGCAAACGGAAACGAATTCATCCATGAATTCATTTGCGTTTGCAAGCACAAACGCTGGCAGCGGCAAGAGTTCCGGCGACCTTTCGTTGGCAAAGGATTCAGAATTCAGCATCTGGCGGCCGATCGGGTCGATTCTGATAATTGTGGCCGCTTTGCTTCTGGCTCATTCTTTTTTGCGTAAAAGATTAGGTTTCAAGGGAAGTGGTGATCAGGAAAGTCTGATCAACATTATTGAAAAGAAGGCGATTGACCATAAGCGCAGCCTTCTGCTTGTGGAGGTGGAGGGTCGGAAGGCGCTTCTGGGGGTTGGACCAGAGAAAGTTGAATCATTGGCAACGCTTGGTTCTGAAAAGGACGGAGGGTCGCCGTGAAAAGGAAGGTGCGCCGGCGAAATACTCTGGGAATTGTTCTGGCAGCTATTTTTCTCTCGTTCTTGTTTGTGGTTGCTGCTGATGCGCAGGCGCAGCAGACTGGTCAAAGCGGCCAGGCGGGGGGCGTGCCGGGCTTGAGTATTCAGTTCAACCAGGAAGATTCTCCGGAACAGGTCTCGAATTCAATTAAGATTCTATTGCTGCTAACCGTGCTTTCGCTTGCTCCTTCGGCGATTGTGATGACCACATCATTTGTGCGGATTATGATTGTTCTGGGACTTCTGCGGCAGGCAATCGGCACACAGCAGGCTCCGCCAGGCCAGGTTCTGGCTGCAATGGCGCTTTTTCTTACGATTTTCATAATGATGCCTGTTTTCCATACGATGAATGCCGAAGCGATTCAACCATATCTTGCCGAAGAGATATCAGGGGAGGAAGCATGGGAAAAAGGGATAGTTCCGTTGAGGCAGTTTATGTTGAAGCAGACAGGAGAGGAAGAACTTCGGCTTTTCGCGGATCTATCAAAACTCGAAGAGATTAACTCGGTTGACGATCTTCCTGTTTCGGTGCTGGTTCCATCGTTCATGTTGAGTGAATTGAAAACGGCCTTTCAGATGGGGTTTCTGATCTATCTGCCGTTTCTTGTTATTGATCTTGTAATTGCTTCGACCCTGATGTCGATGGGAATGATGATGCTGCCGCCAATGATGATTTCGCTTCCGATAAAGATATTGTTTTTTGTTATGGCCGACGGATGGACTCTCACTGTTAAAGGAATTGTAACGAGTTTTTCGATATGACACCGCAACTGGCATTAGATCTGGCTTACAGGACATTGATGACGGCAGCCAAAGTAGCAGCGCCGATTCTTATTACGGCGATTGTTATCGGGATAGTAGTGAACATTATTCAGACCGTTGTGTCGATAAAGGATATGAGTCTTACATTTGTTCCGAAGATAGTTGGGTCAGCAATAGTTGCGGTTTTTACAATGCCGTGGATATTTCAGGTTATGACGTCGTTCTTTGAGGAGATTTATATGATGTTCGGGACTGTGGCTCCGTGAGGGGGAGGGGAGAGTGTGGGAGTGGGACGTAGTACGTGGGACGTAGTACGTGGGACGTAGTACGTGGGACGAAG
>CAYTRK010000382.1:0-2241 GCA_964440205.1 uncultured Victivallaceae bacterium | reverse complement strand
AGGAAATTAACCAGTCTTTAAAGGTTGTTTTTGAACTTAATGCATAGCGCAAAATACCCAGAGGCTAATCGGGTAGCCGGGGGTTTTTCTCCCCCAGCCCCCACAACACTTAGCATGCGGGTCCGCACTTGGCGTTTCCCAGAGGCTACCGAGCCGTAGCCGGGTAATGGATGTTTACCCGATAGATCTTTGACAGAAAGCAAACCTTGAGCCTCGAGCCATTGATTGGTCATGCCCGATTGGGTGGCCAATGTACGGGATAATCTCCATGAGCCTTTCCGGCTCAAACCGACAGAGATGGCAGTGCGCAGGAAAGTTCCGAGCTTAGAATACGGGGTTAGAATACGGGGTCGGGCCACGACAACTAGATGATATGATGACGTAATGCCGATCTCTCGGTTGCGTAACTTGCTGATATCACAAGACCGCTATATCGATTTTTGGGCAAAAATGGCGACTTTAAAAAAATCCAGATGCTCTACTAATTTCAATTCCAACTAAAACATTCTGCGGTCGAGCCGCAGATGTTCACGTTGTCCCCGCTGCGCGGGAACAACGCCCAGGATCATAAGCGCGCCACCGCTACAAAATTCTGGGAATCCGACAAACTCAGGGACAACAAACGGATTCAGGCAGACGAAAATTAGGGGACAGACCACGTTTTTCTCCTCGCATTGTCAGGTGCATATGCTGAATATTCTTATATGCCAAGAAGACCTCGCATAATAGTTCCAGGAATACCGTTACATCTCATCCAGCGCGGTAATAACCGCCAAGCCTGCTTTTTCGTCGATGAAGACTACGGCTTTTATCTGGATTGGCTGCAGGACTATTCCCGCAGAACAGGCTGTGCGGTACACGCCTATGTCCTGATGACCAACCACGTCCACCTTCTGTTGACACCGAAGCACAAAGAAAGTGCAGGCAATCTCATGAAGCGACTTGGCTCTTGTTCTGGCAAAAGCAATTGAGGCGGTAAGGCCAGGTATCGGCGCTCCATCTTAACCGTTCGGTCAAGCAACGCCCGTTCCCATAGAACTTAACCGATCGGTCAAAATCGATTGACTCCCCGTGAATTTAACTGTACGGTTAAGAAAGGAGACCTCGCGCCATGTCTGAAATAAAATTTCCATATTATGTCCGCCTGCCTAGATACATCGGCCCTGCAATCAAGGATGCCCGCAAAAAGAAAAACTGGACCCAGAAGGACCTTGCGGACTATACCGCCACCAGCGTGAAGTTTGTCAGCAACGTCGAGCAGGGTAAATCGACGGTGCAACTTGACAAGGTTCTTGATTTGATACGGACCGTAGGCCTCAGAGTTTACCTGACCGAAGGAGATATCGACAAGTGAGCAATCTCACGGTCTACTGGAATCAGCGGATTGTCGGCACAATATCGAGACACCAAAAAGGTAAAATCACCTTCCAATACGCTGCCGAATGGCTCGAAAGCAGCGGGCGGCAGATATCACTGTCACTGCCATGTCAGGAACAGCGCTTTCCTCCAGGGGTGAGCACCGCATTTTTTGAAAACCTTTTTCCCGAAAGCGAGGCGCGAACTATCTTGGCCTTCAATCGCCGGTTTGACAGGAAAGACACATTTGCTTTCCTCGAAAATTTTGGCGAAGACTGCGCGGGCGCGCTCTCCATCATTCCGGAGATGGAAAATGTCATTCCTCATACAAGCAAATACAGATGCATAGACGCCGAGCTGCGGGAGGCTCTCCAGACTATCAAATCCGAGCCGGGAAAGCATAAATTATATCCTGAGCTGGCCAGTGGCCGTCTATCAATTGCCGGGGTGCAAGATAAGTTGCCGGTGTATTATGAGAACGGTAGTTTTTTTCTTCCCGAAAACCCGGCATCGCCGACAACTCATATAATAAAACCCGCCAGCCCCTATTTTCATGATATCCAGAGAAATGAGGCATTCTGTATGGATCTGGCCCGGCAGATCAACCTCCCTGTTCCTCACTCCGGTCTGTATACTTTTGCCGGTCATGAACTGTTTCTTATCGAACGTTTTGACCGACGCCGCCTTAGCAACAAAGTAATACGAGTGCATCAGGAGGATTTCTGTCAGGCAATGGGATTGCCGTTTAATAGAAAATACCAGGAGCAGGGCGGGCCCGGTTTTCTGCAATGCCGGGAATTAGCCGAAGAGTATTTGTCGACGGATATATCCGAGGTAAAACAGAAACTGACAGCTGTACTGGCCTTCAATTATTTAATAGGCAAC
>CAYTRK010000381.1:0-2255 GCA_964440205.1 uncultured Victivallaceae bacterium | reverse complement strand
CGACCTGAAAGGCCCATGGAAAATCCACGAACCCGGAACACTGCATCTTGAGGAAACAAAGGCATTCAAAGAACATGTGGCTTCACCCGATGTGCACGTCGACGAGAAGAGAAGAGAGATTCGCATGTACTTCCATGGTCCGGCCAGGGACAGAAAGGGACAGTGGACCGGTGTTGCTCTATCCCAGGATGGACTCAAATTTGATGCATCCGATGAAATACTCGGAAAATTCTATTTCCGTGTCTTCCGCTGGAAAGGATATTACTACGCTATTGCCAAAAACTGGAATAGCGGTTGGGGAGAATTGTATCGCTCGAAAGACGGCTTGACTCCGTTTGAGTCCAGGGGAAAATTTGTTTACAAACTGCGGCATTGCGCCGTTACGCTTCGCGATAATGAGCTTCTCGTATTCTATTCCTGCAAAGGTTATGCGCCCGAGAGAATTGTTATGGCAACAGTTACCCTGACAGATGATTGGAACGACTGGGAACTCTCGAAGAACATCGAGGTGATGCGGCCGGAAAAGGAATACGAAGGCATCGCCTACCCGAACAAGACTTCAGATTTTGGTCCTGCAATCAAAGTACAACAGCTTCGCGATCCCTGCATATTTGAAGAGAATGGTAAAACACACCTTTTCTACAGCGTGGCCGGCGAAATGGGTATTGCCGGAGCCGAAATAGACATCAAAATGAAATAGGAAGCCAAACACCTTTTTGAGGTTTGCCCCTTTTCAAGGAGACCAGTCATGGCAACAAAAGAACTCGCGACAAAAGTCCGGGAGGCCGGCAAAGAAAGGCGGCGACTTGTCGTCCCGCTTATGGGCTTCCCGGGTCTCTCGATAACAAGCTGCACTGTTAAACTCGCTCAACAGAATTACGGAGAACATTTCAAAGTTATCAAAGCGCTTGCCGACCGTTACCAGCCCGACATCATGTTCCCGCTCATGGACCTTGCAGTTGAGGCAAATGCTCTTGGCCGCTACACAGTTTTTCCGAAACGCGATTCCGCCACAGTGGTCAAAGACAGCTTTGACATGGCCGAATTGCAAGCCCAGAAGGATATCAACATGGCTTTCGACACCCGCATCATAGGCTATGTCGAAGTCGAGAAACTCATGAATATCGGACTGGATCCTAAAATTATGCGCGGAGCCTACGTCACCGGCCCTTACTCGCTTGCGGCATTGATGATGGGCGCCGATGAAGCCGCGATGGCTACAATGCTGAAACCAAAAGAACTCGAGCTGCTTTGCCAGTTCACCACTGACAAAATACAGCATTACGCGCGTCAGCTCATAGCGGCGGGAGCCGAAGTCATCTGCATCCTCGAACCCAGCGCGGTAATGCTCGGCCCCGAACAATTTCAGCGATTTTCCTCGCAGTTTGTGAAACACCTGAACGATAGCTGCAAATACACCGGCGTGGCCACCGTGTACCATACCTGCGGAAATACTATGCATCTCATAGACAAGATGGTGGAAGCCGATGTCGACGCCATAAGCCTGGATTCACCGGAAATATGCGTGGACCTTCCGGAAGCAGCTAAAAGAGTCCCCGACGATGTCATAATTATGGGCAACATCAACCCAACAGGCGCCATTCTCAACGGAGCTCCCCACCAGGTCCAGCAGGAAGTATACGCCCTGCTGGAAACCATGAGCGATTTCCCTAATTATGTGCTCAGCACCGGCTGTGATCTACCGCAGGAAACGCCGCTTGAGAACATCACGGCCTTCATGGAAGCAGGCAGAAACTACAGACTCTGAGCAGAGGGCAGAGAATTACACTTACTGTACCTTAATCTCACCGTTCGCAACCGTGACCTTTACCCCGGAATCCTCTTCAATCTCGCCCGCCACGATTTTCCGGGCAATCGGTGTCTCGACTTTCTGCTGAATCAGCCGCTTCAACGGTCTGGCGCCGTAGACCGGATCGTATCCACGCTGGGCTATCAGATCTTCGGCCTCTTCACTCAACTCCAGAGCAATCCGCCGCTCACTCAAACGGCGGGCAAGCTCAACAACCTGCAACTCTACTATCCGCTTGATCTCATCCCGGGTCAATGGCTTGAACAGTACAGTATCGTCAACTCGGTTCATGAACTCAGGACGGAAATGTGTCCGCAATTCATTCATGATCGTCTTGCGCACTTCATCTCGGATATGACCCTGTTCGTCTATCCCCTCCAGGAGATGCGGCGAGCCGATGTTACTGGTCATTATGACTATCGTATTCTTGAAATTGATGGTCCTG
>CAYTRK010000380.1:0-2257 GCA_964440205.1 uncultured Victivallaceae bacterium | reverse complement strand
AAGAGCAGCCGAACGTGAAACCTGTAGGAATGGGACTTGCTGCCGGCGAAAAGACTACACCTGAACCTGAGACGGGCAGTGCGCAGCGTAGGGGGAGGGGTCTGCCTCTTCCGCCTCAGCGGCCTACGCAGGAGCCGGTGGGGCTTGTGGATTCGGCGGCTGACGATCAACTTGCGCGGTGGCGTCGTAAGTACGGCCAAGGTGGGCCTGGACTGCGAACGAATGAATCGCAGCGTAGATGGGAAGAGAACCGGAATCGTATGCGCACGCGCGCGGCGAGGGATCAAGCCCGGCAGGAAGAGCGGGCTTATGAGGCAGATGTGCAGGCGTATGGCAGTCTGGTTGACGCAACTCAAAGACAGCAGGCGGCTGAGACTGAGGCAGAGACGGAGCGAGATATCGCAGGGAAAAAGGCCGAGATTGCTCGCGCAGCAATGGAGCAGGGATCGGGTCAGGGAGGGGGACCGAACATAATGAAGGTCCCCGGTGGCGGTCTTGTGGTTCAAGGTGAGAATCTTGAGTATATCCCTGAAGCGAGACCTCAGCAAGAGGGTAAGATGGGGCCGATTTTCGACGATGAAGGCTATCAGGTGGGAACCCAGTATAGCACCTTTAATCCGCAAACAGGTCAATGGCAGCATGGTGGCGGCGGTCAGTCTGAACCTGCGGAGATCAGGGAGCTTCGCGGAGAGATTGACGCTCACATGACTCAGATTGCAGGGAAGGATGATAGGCATGGTTTTGCCAATATATTCTCGCGGAAGGGAACTATAACGGATAAACTTGCAAAGCTTAATCGCCTTGAACGGCAGTATGGTTTGCCGGTAACACGGATGCCCGCAGGGACGCTGGATGATGTAAGAGAAAGGGGCGCCGTGCCCAGCCTGGTGGGTAACCGGTATCAGTTTGGCGGCGGTCAGCGGCAGGGCCAAGAAAGCCAAAGGGGCGGCGGCCAGACTGCGTATGTCAAGGACCCTGAAAGTGGCGTAATAAGAGCCGTCCCGAGAGAGAAGCTCAGCGCCTATACAGGCCGCGGTGGCGTGGAAGTTGATGAAGCGGAAGCTGAAAAGTATGCACGGCGCAAACGACTGAATGATATACTTAAAAGAGGCGGTGCAGAGCAACATATGGTGCCGAACGGATAAACATGGCAGGTGTTTTTGATAATGATTCTATGCCGCTGACGCCGATGCAATCGGCTGGTTCCTTGACGGGGCCGGCGAAACGTCAGCGCGAAAAGAAGAAAAGGCGGGGTTCTGTCTTTGATGAGGATTCTGTGCCTGTGGATCAGATTTTCGGGCAAGGGCCTGAGCTTCGCGAGAGGCAAGGGATATTTGATGATGACGCCAGAGATGTCGGTGAGGTCTTCGGGTATACCCGTGAACCAAGCCTCCGTGACCAGATTCCGCCCGATGAAATACCTGAACCGTTACAGAGGCGCGATAGGCAGGAAACGGAAACATCTTTCCTTGCCCGGAATCTCAAGCCTGAGAAAAGAGAAGAATATAGAGGGTTGGCGCCTCCCGCCATGCCGGATATGTCAGAGCGCGCGCCGAGCAGATTAGGAGATAAGAGTCTGCCAGTTCAAGAGAGAGTCGGCTTAGTGCCGCGCGAGCCACGCCCAGAGGCGGCTATGCAGACGAATCTACCCGCAGCGCAGACAGGTGGTCTTTCAGAGGGTAGCACAAAAGAGCCGCCTGTTCTCAACGAACAGACTCCGCCTGAGCAGGAAATGAAGCTGGAAGAGTATAAGAAGCGCGAAGGAGAGATGGGCTTCAGGGAAAAGTGGAGACGGATTGCGCACGGAGCACGACAGGGACGTTCTGATTTAGATCCGGCGATAGGACTGTTGGACTACTTTAATCCGGTTTCTGATCCCACATATCGGTCTGAAGTGGCACAGATTACGCGAAGGCTTAATCCGGAAACGCGCGACGAGGCGCTCAGTGAGCTTACAGATAATGACCTGGCTCAAATGGTATATGGAACACCTTTGCGCTCTGGTATGGAGTATGACCGGCAGCGGGCAATAGAGCTGTTGACAAAGCGCGACCGAGAGATATTGGTGCCCATCAAGGAATGGGAAAAGGAGAAAATAGAACGGCGGGGCGGACCTTATACTCCTCAGGAAGTAACTACCGGATTCGGAGAACAGGCGCGGTATACAGGCCGTTTTGCCATGGGGGCTCCGTTGTTTATAGCCGGGGAACTTGGAGCAGGATACGAAGAACGCAGAGCAGGGGATGTAACTGTTGAT
>CAYTRK010000379.1:0-2262 GCA_964440205.1 uncultured Victivallaceae bacterium | reverse complement strand
AACCTCGACGTTATCGCTGAAAGCTGCGCTTTCAGCGAAACGTCAGGTTCACGTTGGAATTTAAGAAGAAGCAGATGAAACTGGTATTCGATACCTCAAAAGGATAGATTGAACGCATGAAACTAAAGAAACTGCCACACCCCATACCATATCAGGGGAGCAAGAGAAACCTTGCCCCTGATATCTTGCGCTATTACCCCGAAGAAATTGATGTGCTGTATGAGCCTTTTGCAGGCTCCGCAGCAATGGCAATCGCCACAGCTGAAGCGGGTCTGGCGCAGAGCTTCCATATCAACGATCTGAACAAACCGCTAATTGACCTTTGGGAAGAAATAATCAACAGGCCTGACCAACTGGCAGAGAAATATACAAAACTCTGGAACGATCAGCTTGCCGATCCTAAAGCATTCTACGTCAAGGTTCGCGATGAATTCAATCGAACCGGAGCCCCACATTTATTCCTGTACCTGCTGGCACGCTGTGTCAAGGCTTCCGTCCGTTACAATGCACGCGGGGAATTCAATCAAAGTCCAGACAACAGGCGAAAAGGGATGAAGCCCCAGACAATGAAAATGCAGATCATGGGGGCTTCATATTTCTTGAAAGGTAAGACTGCAACTGCATCCGCCAATTACCGAGATATACTCAAACTCGCTGAGCCTAAAGACCTTGTCTATATGGATCCGCCTTATCAAGGTGTATGTGGCAATCGAGACACACGCTACTTGGAGAGCGTGCAATTCTGTGAATTTGTGGAAACATTGGAGGAACTGAACTCCAGACAAATCAGGTATATCGTGAGTTATGATGGTCGGACTGGTGATAAATCCTATGGAAAGACCTTGCCTGATGAGTTGAACCTGACTCTGATCGAGCTTGATGCAGGACGCTCATCTCAAGCGACTCTGTTGGGCAGGAAGGATGTCACCATAGAGTCACTCTATCTCTCCCCAGCATTGGCAGATGAACTTGCACATGTCCCAACGCTCTATCGCTACACGCGTGGAGAGCAACTTTGCTTGATGGAGGGACGTGCATGAAGAAGCCTCGTTTACCCAAGAAGTTCGTCGAGCAATGTAAGGCAGTCACAGCAAAACGTCCCAAGACTGTTATAGACCACATTTTGAAGCATGGTTTCATTACGACAGAGGAATTGAAGAATAAGTACGGGTACAATCATCCACCAAGAGCTGCACGAGACGTGCGAGAACAGGGGATTCCGCTTGAGACATTTCGAGTGCAAGCCACCGACGGCAGGCGCATTGGGGCTTATCGGCTCGGAGATCCCAAGAAGGCAAGGTTCTCGAAGCTTTCTGGTCGCACAGCATTCTCGAAGGAGCTGAAAGCAAAACTTATTGAAACAGATGGCGCAAGATGCGCCATCTATTTGGAGGAGTTCCCTGAAAAGGATTTGCAGATCGACCACCGAGTTCCTTTTGAGGTCGCCGGTGACGATGCCAAGAACATGAACGATCCAGCGGACTACATGCTTCTTTCGGGATCAGCGAACCGGGCAAAGTCGTGGTCTTGTGAGCATTGTGCAAACTGGCTGGATCTAAAGGATAAACAAATATGCAAGAAATGCTACTGGGCTTATCCTGACTCATATGAACATGTTGCGATGAGGCAAACCAGACGGGCTGATATTCTCTGGTCTGGTGCTGAAGTATCGGTGTACGACAGGTTGAGACAAAGAACTTTGGAGCTTCAGAAGCACCTGCCCGCTTACATCAAAGAGCTTATTGAGAAACACCTTGAAGAATAGAATCCCAACAATCGCATCGACACGTACGGTGTAAAGCCGCGCCGCTTCGCTCTGCGGCTCCACACCGCCGGTCATGCGGACGTTCGCTCAAAGGAGGGATAATGAGTAAAGAAAAGCCTGTCACTATCTTGTTGTCACGCCAAGAGCAAAAGCTTATCACTCAGTACGGCTATCCTTTTGAGAAAATCGAAACACAACTCAAGCAGGCAGACAAGAGCGACCTTGCCCGCATTACCGATGCCCCATTTTGGTGGGAACGCGTCTTGGTGAACCTTCACATTTCAGAAACTGAAGCAGGTTCTGTTGACCTTGCGAAATCACTTCGTGAATTGATCGACCGAATTGCAATAGAATTGAAACTCATTGATAAGAATGGAGCGAACAACACTTTGAACCGTACCCAGTAAAGCCGCGCTGCGGCTTCACTGGTCCGGTTAAATTCACGTTCTGCTAGGGATATGAAAGAGATTGTAGATAAGGGTTACTGCATCATCTCT
>CAYTRK010000378.1:0-2277 GCA_964440205.1 uncultured Victivallaceae bacterium | reverse complement strand
CAGCCGGAATGCCGCCTGGCTCAGCCCGGTGCCTGGCGGGGTCGGCCCCATGACAATCACTATGCTGCTTCACAATACAGTACAAAGCGCAAGAATGGCGAATGCTTGAAAAAGGAGAGACTAAAAATATATGACAACTAAAGATCTGAAGAGCGCATATAAGACTATACTTACTGACCATTTCCCGCCGACTATCGAGATGGCTTTCGTCGACGGCGATAATCGCCAGACTCTGGTTTACGAGAAAGCCACGTGGGAAATAGAAGGTAAAAGACAGGGACTGCGCTACGGTGAAAATCCCGGACAGGAAGCCGCGCTCTACAAACTCGTGAACGGCAATCTATGCCTTGGCGAAGTCGAGTTCATCCAGCCGGGAATGCCGCTTGCTTCCAACGTAGAGCTTCTACAGTCAGGCAAACACCCGGGAAAGATCAATATTACCGATGTTGACAGCGCCCTTAACATACTCAAACACTTTTCGGAAAAGCCGTGCGCAGTCATCATCAAACATAACAATCCCTGCGGAGTAGCAACTGACTCATCCCTGGCCCGGGCATACAACAGGGCCAATATGGCCGACAGAATTGCGGCGTTCGGCGGAGCAATTGCGCTGAACCGGGAAGTCGATAAAGATACCGCCGAACTGATCGCGCAAAACTACGCGGAAGTAGTCGTAGCGCCTGACTTTGCCGAAGGCTCCTTGAATATTCTCGCTTCCCGCAAAAATCTGAGGATTATGAGAATCGCCAATATGGCAAACCTTCAGACCTACCAGGCCGCAAGGTTCGTGGACTGGAAAGCGCTTATGGACGGCGGACTTGTCGCACAATGGTCATTCGTGTCCGCCATCCGCAGGAAAGAAGACCTGATACCAGCACAAGCGTCTTACAAAGACAGGGAATACCGCATAAATCGTCTTCCCACCGACAGGGAATATGAAGACCTCATGTTCGGCTGGCTTGTAGAAACAGGCGTCACCAGCAATTCTGTGATGTATGTAAAGAACGGTGCAACCGTCGGAATCGGCACAGGAGAACAGGACCGGGTCGGCGTAGCCGAGATAGCAAGGGACAAGGCATACAGAAAACTCGCCGACAGGCTGTGCTGGGAACAGCACAAGAAACCGTACAACGCGCTTTCCGACGAATCCGCGAGAAAGGAAATAGACGAAGAAGTCACCAGACAAAAAGGCGGACTGATAGGAAGCTGCATGATATCAGACGCTTTCTTTCCGTTCAGGGACGGTGTCGACATGGGTATAGAAGCCGGCGTGACCGCCATACTCCAGTCGGGCGGCTCCATACGCGATTTTGAGAGCATAGAAGCATGCAACGAGGCAGATGTTGCCATGGTCTATACAGGCGAAAGGTGTTTTAAGCACTGACATGAAAGATGTACAAAATACGCCGGATATCCGGCACACTCCGATTCAGAAAGTCGGCATAAAGAACCTGAAACACCCCGTGGTGGTTCTTGACATGGCAAACGTCTCTCAACATACCATCGCCACCGTAAATATGTTCGTGGACCTGCCCCACAATTTCAAAGGCACTCACATGTCCCGGTTTGTGGAAATAGTCAAGCAGTGCCACGGCAACATTTCAGTGCGCGAAATCGGCGCCATCCTCAATTCAATGATCGACAGACTCGACTCTCAGACCGCGCACATTGAGTTGCGTTTTCCCTATTTCATAAAGAAAACCGCTCCAGTATCGGGTTCCGAATCTCTGATGGATTACGACTGCTCTTTCAGGGCATCTCTGAACGCCGTCAATCACGAGCGGAAACTTGACCTGGTAGTAGAAGCGCGAGTGCCTGTTACAACTGTCTGCCCATGCTCAAAAGAAATAAGCAAATACGGAGCACACAATCAGAGATCAATAATCACGGTACGAATACGCGCCACAAAGCTCGTGTGGATAGAAGAACTCATACAGATAGCGGAACAGGAAGCAAGTTCTCCGGTCTACCCGCTACTCAAGAGGGAAGACGAAAAATACGTTACAGAACAGGCCTACGATAATCCGAAATTCGCTGAGGACGTCGTTCGTGACGTATCCGTCAGACTCAAGAACGACAGCCGTATCCTGTGGCACCAGGTGGAAAGCGAAAACTTCGAAAGCATCCACAACCACAGCGCCTACGCCCAGATTACCAACGGATGATTCCGACAGAGCTTCCTGCCTGTTTCAGAATGTCGATGCGTCGACGGGCGCCTCGAGAATTTGGGTCTTCCGCGGAATCTGTGGGTAGATTTGTTTTCTTAATGGTTCCTGA
>CAYTRK010000377.1:0-2295 GCA_964440205.1 uncultured Victivallaceae bacterium | reverse complement strand
CTGTTACCCTAATATCGACGATTTCTCTTCTCGAAATTCATTCGCGTCAATTCGTGTTCATTCGTGGTTCACTTCTTCTGAATTTTAATTGCTTTATTCCCGATTTTATGGATTGATGGATATATTAGGCTAATAAGTAATCTCAAAAAGACAGCCGAAAAAGGGACAGAAATATTTTTGTCTCAAAATTAAACAGAATTCACTGTTGATCTTTTCATGATACTCTGACCCGAATGGTGCAAAAAGGGAAACAGATTTTACAGATATGCAATGAAATTTATTGCATACCTTGCGAGACGGGCAAAACAAACAACAACACGGTTAGTGAGTTTGGGCAACATGGCGGAAAAGGATAACATTGTGAGAGAAAAAGCCAAAGGCGGCCGAACCATGGAGCGGCTGATTACCGTCATAGTAGAAAGCATTATGCGAGGTGAATGGGAGGTTGACACCCTTGCTCCAAGTGTCCGGCGACTGGCTTGTGATTTTGGTGTTTCTACGAAAACTGCACACCGGGCGCTTGAAAAGATGGCAGCTCAAGGCATTTTGCGAGCTGAACCCCGGCGTGGATATCGCATTATAAAGAAACCGACCCTATCCTGCAAGCAAGCCCAGACCCTTGCCTTTGTCGTTGAACCGCATGCCGGTCCAGAGCAAGGGGATGATTTCCATCGTCTTCTTGCCGGATTTTTGCAATCCGCAGCTCTGGCGCGAAGATGGCCGATGCTAAGTATACGAAAAGAGGCATCGATATCTGAGATGGTTACTGTTCTGCAGACGAATCGTGTGTTTGGCGCAGTCCTCGATCTGGCGCAGCCCAACACATTAGTTCGTGCTTTGCGAAAGGCGAATATTCCATCCGTGTTAATCGATTGCGGCACAGAAAGTACCGAGGCCGATATTCTGATACAGGATGGACAAGCTGGCGGTAAGCTGGCCGTTGAACATCTGGTTCAACGCGGTTGCCGACGCATTGCCTGGGTCGGCAACACCCGCGCGTCCGCGCATAGCATGGACCGGCTGAGCGGCGCATTGCTTGGCCTGTATTGTGCCAATCTAGGCGGATTTGAACCTGACATGATGGTGGATCTCGACCCCTTGTATCCCAACCGTATGCCTGAAGAAGAGTTAGTCAAGAAACAAATGCTAAGCCTTTTTACCGGCCGCGAGCGCCCTGATGGCATTCTCGCGCTATGGACGCCGTATACACATTGGGTACAGAAAGTTGCCATGGAAATGGGTTTAAGGGTTGGATCCGATTTTCATCTTGTGGGCTGGTCGGTCGAGGAAATGTACGAGAGTGTTTATGCATCTGGATTCGGTAACGCAGATCCCGCGCCTGCTGTTGTCTGGAAAGCTGAAACCATGATTGAAACAGCCGTTGCCCGACTGGCAGAACGCCGCATTTCCTCGAATTTGCCTACATTGAAAATCAAGATTCCTGTTCAGCTTCGTATCCCTACTTCGCAAACATCGCATTGATCAAGTCATCAATATCACAGAGAACAGAACCACAGACCTTTTCTTATTATTTCTGTTTAACATTTAACCCGCATATCTCACAGAATTTCGTAGCGAGAGCGTGAAAAGCGCTGCTGCGGGGGTGCGAATTGGTGAAATGCCGGAGCAGCCGTATAGACATACTGCAATCTGGCGGTTTGTCAATTCGTGCCGTCGCAGTGGAGCTATCCGCGCTCGCAACAGTAATTCTGTGAGATATGCGGGTTAATGACAACAGTCCGAAAAATCTGAATTCATTGCTTGACATATTGAACCCTTTCTGGTTTCAATATGTGCATGAAACTAATCAGACGAGATACAGACTATGCGTTTGCGGTACTTGTCTATCTTGCAAAGCATGCGGGCCAGAGGCGTTTGTCGGCGACCGAGCTGGCGCAGGCTCTTGAGCTCCCGCATGGATTCCTTCGCAAGATAATGAAGGCGCTGAGCCGGGAAGGGATCGTCTCTTCATCAACCGGCAAAGGCGGCGGCTTTGAGTTGATTGCCGATCCGGAAAAGCTCTCTGTTTATGACGTAATCCGGGCCGTCCAAGGGCCTATCCATGGAACAGCCTGCGCCGTGAATCAGCACATATGCCCGAACACCGGTCATTGTCCGGTCCGGCGCGTCATGATGGGTGTAGGAGAAAAGCTTCAGGACGAACTGGCAGGGATACGCATATCGGATCTAATGAAGAGTTGAGAAGCGATAACCGGAAAAAAGGTAAAGGAGTAAATACAATGAGTAGTATGTTTTGTTATCAGTGTGAGCAGACGGCAAAAGGAACGGGATGCA
>CAYTRK010000376.1:1858-2307 GCA_964440205.1 uncultured Victivallaceae bacterium | reverse complement strand
ACTGTTTTTTGAATTTATTTTATGGAGGGGTTCAGTTATGAGTGAACAGATTAAGGTAACGTTGTCTGATGAGGAGATGCCTCGGCAGTGGTACAACATCCAGGCGGATCTTCCGAAACCTCTGCCTCCGCCGGTTGGCAAAGACGGCAATCCTATAGGTCCCGACGATCTTGCGCCGGTCTTCCCTATGAATCTCATTGAACAGGAGATGAGCACAGAGAGATGGATCGATATACCTGAGGAAATTCTGGGGGTTCTGAAGCTCTGGCGGCCATCTCCGCTGTATCGGGCCAGAAGGCTGGAAGAGTACCTGGGCACTCCTGCTAGAATCTACTACAAGAACGAGGGAGTCTCGCCGCCGGGAAGTCATAAGCCTAACACTGCCGTTGCCCAGGCTTACTACAATCGCGAGTTTGGCATAAAGAAGCTTACCACCGAGACCGGAGCCG
>CAYTRK010000376.1:0-1848 GCA_964440205.1 uncultured Victivallaceae bacterium | reverse complement strand
TGCAAGGTGTACATGGTCCGAATCAGCTTCGATCAGAAGCCATTCCGAA
Organism: uncultured Victivallaceae bacterium; assembly: GCA_964440205.1. GTDB lineage: Bacteria > Verrucomicrobiota > Kiritimatiellia > UBA8416 > CAYSRM01 > CAYSRM01. The sequence continues at coordinate 1,799 of CAYTRK010000376.1, read as the reverse complement.
AAATTATGATGAGGACATGGGGCGCAGAGTGTGTGGCCAGTCCGAGCGAGCAGACGGAGTCAGGCAAAAAGATTCTTGAAGAAGACCCTGACACGCCCGGTAGCCTTGGCATTGCAATAAGCGAAGCCATAGAGGAGGCAGTAAAGGACGAGAAAACGCGTTATTCTCTGGGCAGCGTACTGAATCATGTTCTGATGCACCAGACCATCATCGGACTTGAATCGAAAAAACAGTTCGAGAAGCTTGGAGAATATCCCGATGTGGTTATCGGCTGCGCCGGCGGAGGATCGAATTTTGCCGGAATAGCGTTTCCGTTTATATGCGACAAGTTTGCCGGAGATAATGAAACGAGGATTGTAGCAACAGAGCCTGAGGCGTGTCCTACTTTGACCAGGGCGCCTTATTCGTATGACTCTGGAGATGTTGCTATGATGACTCCTTTACTTGCGATGCACAGTCTGGGCCATACGTTTGTGCCGCCTCCGATTCATGCCGGTGGGCTGCGGTATCACGGTATGGCGCCGCTCGTCAGCCACCTGGTAAGGCTCGGCCAGGTCGAAGCCTATGGACTGCCGCAGACCGAGTGCTATGAAGCGGCCTTGTTGTTTGCGCACCGGGAGGGTTTCATTCCCGCGCCCGAGACATCGCATGCGATAGCTATGGCTATTCGCGAAGCTAACCGGGCGAAGGAAGAGGGCAAGGAAAAGACGATTCTCATGAACTGGTCCGGGCACGGCCTGATGGACCTGACCGGTTACCAGGCTTACCTGGATGGAAAACTTGACGCATATCCATTGCCGGAGGAGTATCTACAGCGGTCGATTTCGTCTATGGAAGGTCTGCCAAAGCCGCCTTCGCTATAGTCAAAGGCAGTGTGGAAGATGGATGAACGACAAGCGCTGATTGCCTTGAACATGATGGAGCAGATCGGGCCCATCACGGCGAAAGCGCTGGCCGACGAACTGGGATCGTTTTCGGCAATTTTTGATGCGCAAATAGAGGCAATTGAAAAAGTTCAGGGCATTGGCCGCCGCACTGTTGGCGCGATTTCGAAGCAACGCGCCAGCATTGAATTTCAAAGAGAAATGGACGACGCGGCAAGCCGCAATATCCGGATTATTACTCGCATTGACAGCGAGTACCCGGAGTGTCTCCGTAACATTCACGATCCTCCACTTGTTCTATATGTGCGGGGAGAACTCAAATCTCGAGACGCGACAGCAGTGGCGGTGGTGGGGACCAGGCGACCCACCCACTACGGGAGAGAGGTCACTGACCGGTTCGGCTTTGCGCTGTGCAAGGCGGGGATTACGGTCGTAAGCGGACTGGCAGCAGGGATTGATACTGTTGCACATGAATCTGCGTTGAAGGCCAGGGGGCGGACGATTGCGGTGATGGGGAGCGGTTTCATGAATATATATCCTGCGCGCAACGGTGAGCTGTGCGAAAGAATTTCCGCTTCGGGGGCTGTAATTTCGGAATTTCCTCTTGCCAAGCGGCCTGATAAGACTACCTTTCCAATGCGAAACAGGATTGTCAGCGGGTTATCCGGGGTAGTGCTTGTTGTCGAAGCTGGTGAAAAAAGCGGCGCATTAATTACCGCAACCCAGGCGCTTGAACAGGGGCGGACGGTGTATGCGGTGCCAGGCCGGATAGATTCGCCGAGGTCAGCAGGAGCCAACATGTTGATAAAGGATGGCTCAGGCGTGGCAACCAGGCCGGATGACATAATTGATGAATTTGACAACCTGTTCGGGATTGGCGTAAATGATTCTTCGCCGGCAAGAGAAGCGGTCCTT
>CAYTRK010000375.1:0-2311 GCA_964440205.1 uncultured Victivallaceae bacterium | reverse complement strand
GCACTTTTGAAAAATGGGTCGCAGTAAGATTGGCCAGTGTATATGCGAGTACATAGAAACCAAGCGTCTCTACCCCAAGGATTTTCCCGATAATAGCATTATCAAGTTCTGTTGTAACGAAAACTACGATACTTAGGCCGGTAATATATTTCCCATATCCAATTAACTCTAGCGATACCTTCTTGTTAAGTGAAAACTTGGGTCGGCCAGGAATAAGGACATATGACATAATAACTTCAAACAGGCAGGACAATACATTGGCGACGACCAATGCCCACACATTCCTGTACTCGTATGCAAGGAATATGACCAGAGTAAAATTTACCAGCGTGTGAAGCTGCTCCAGGTAAACCAACGGCTTGAATTCAAGTTCTTTCTGCTGATAAATAGTATTAATGTTCCTGAATCCAGTGAAGATTAGCGCCAATGCCAATACACTTATGAGTGGTTGGATAATTTCGTTTTCGAAGAAAACTGCTACCCATGGGGCGAACAATATCGTTGCCACAGACAATACGAAACCGCGAAAGACCATCAGTGAAAAGGCAGTGTCCCTGGCTTCCTGGAAGCCTTCTTGCTTGTAAATGAGAGCCGTGCCAAACCCTGTTTCGGTCAACACTTGAATTCCTCTAATATACATCATACATATTGCCCAAAGCCCAAACACTTCGGGAGTTAGAAGTCGGGCTAGAACGATAGATCTCACTAAAGACAATGATGATAAGATTGCGCTGGAAGCACCTACCAAGAGCCCCGCTCGAATAGTCCTCCCCTTCAAGCTTACATCATTTTTCAAGAGCTTAAATAATTTGTTGAGTCGCATTCAATTGGTGTTCAGAGAGTAAAATCCGGCGCGTTTTTTGAACAATGACTCAACTCAGCCATCAATTACACTACACAGCCCCGGCAGATTTTGGGTTGATGCCGCTATCTCAAGCAGGTCAGGCGGCTTATCCAAAGCCTGTCGGTTCATCTGCCGTCGATAGCAACGTTGTTGCTGCAATTTTTCTCGTCGTTCGGCAACGATCTTTTCCCGCAAGCCGGTGTGTGCCTGCTGAGGGGTAACATAATCGATGCCCGAATGGTAATGCTCGGTATTATACCAATGAAAGTACTCGGCAAAATACTCCCGCGCCTGTTCCTCGTCCAGGAACCGGCCGGGGTAGGTATGGAATCGTTTCATCGTGCCGAATGCCGATTCAACGAACGGGTTGTCATTGGGGGTTCGCGGACGGGCAAACAGCTGGGGCATGCGATGGTCCTCAAGCAATTTACGAAAGGATTTCGCCTTCATCTGCCGGCCACGGTCATTAACCAGTTCCGGTCGCTGATCTTCCGGAAGATCAAGGATATGTTCGGCCACCAGTCCATCATCAAGCAGCCGCCGTCCCGTAGCGCTGTCCTGCCGCCAGCTGACCAGCCAGGAAATAACCTTCCGGGAGAACTCATCGAGCAGCAGGTACAGGTACAAGAACAGACCTCTCTCCATAGTCGGCAGATAACTGATATCCCAGCACCACCGCTGGTTCGGCCCGGTCAATTCGCGTCGAACCGGCGGCAACGACCGACCGTTATGCGCTCGCTGGCTGCCTCGGTTGGCCATCATGCCGGCCGCTTTGAGTACCCGGTAGACAGTGGTAAAAGAGACGAAAAACATCTGATTATCCCAGGCAGTAACGGTCAAGATCCGGTGCGACATATCGGCGAAGTCCTCATGCCGTGCCGCCGTCAGGATCTGCTGTCGTTCTTCCGGCAACAACGCATGCAGCGGTTGATTCGGGCCAGGTGTGCCATCTGCCAGGTCGATTCCCTGTCGGCGCTTTTCCTGCCAGCGTACCACCCGGCGACGACTGATCATCAGGACCATACAACAGCGGGAAAACCGTGACACCCTGCTGATGTGCCGAATCAATAGCTTCAAGGATTTCCTGTTTGCGTTCCGCACCAATCCAGGTGCCGGTTATCGCACCCACGAACCCCCATTCGTTTTTTTTCTTAACAGCGTCAACTCCACCGACAGATCGGCAAGGGCTCGTTCTTTCTCTTCGAGTTCCCGCTTCAATGCTTCAAATGCCTCGGCCGGCACGGCCTCTTTCCGTCTCCCCGGTTTGCTGGCCAACTGGTTGGTGGCGCCCTTTTTTTACTTGTTCCCTGATACGTACCAGATCGGAGGAATACAATCCTTCCCGGCGCAGGATCTCCCCGACCGGTTTATCACCGCGCTGTGTTTCCAGGAAGATCTGGAATTTTTTCTCCGGCGACAGGAAGCGTCGTTTGGGGTTTTCAGTTTGTTCATTTTTGTCTTTTGTTT
>CAYTRK010000374.1:0-2314 GCA_964440205.1 uncultured Victivallaceae bacterium | reverse complement strand
TCGCAGTGGCGCTATCCGCGTTCGCAGCAGGAATTCTGTGAGATATGCGGGTTAGTCTCGATGTAGTCTACGGCAAAGTTCACGACGTAGTTACAGATTGGCATGAACACTGAAACCACCATATCTTGGGGTACGCCAGCTAAGGAGATACCCCTTTACTGCAATGTTCGAATCAGATCCGTTCCGGATGAAGCACGGCTCCGTATCCCTGGAGCATTGACCTCAGTTCGTCAACGGGCAATTTCGTTGCATCCCCTTCCCTGACTGCCATTGCGGCTGCCACTCCAGCGGCCTCGCCCAACGCAAAACCGGGGGCCATTCTGCGCAGCGACGAGTGCGCTATGTGATCGGCGGATATCGGCCGCCCGGTCACTATAAGGTTGCGAACTGAATCCACGGTCAGGCACCGGTACGGAATACCGTAGCTCCTGTTTACCGACCCGTATTCACCGACGCCACCATTCTTCGAGCCATGAACATCTACAGGGCACCCGGCCCTCGCAATCGTATCGCGGAAATCCGCTCCACTTAACACATCATCCTTTGTGAGAATGTAGCGGCCCCGAATACGTCTGCTCTCTCTGACGCCAAGCGCCGGAGCTGTCTGCGATATGTACGCGTTTTCAAAACCGGGCATATGCTTCTGCATTACTTCCAGAATACGCCATGCCTGTTTTCTGCACTCAATCGTACATTGAGTGAGATCCCACGGATTCAGCCCGCTAAGGCCTTCCAACTCGGTTACATTCATGTAAACAGAATCACCGCGCGGATGCCAGAATAGCGCAAGCTTCCGGTAACCGACCTTATTGTTCTCCCAGATCTCCTTCATCTCATCTTTTGACGGACAGTTTTCCCTGTCTATTCCTGAAAGAATAAACATGAGCGTCATCCCCTGCGAATCCTCGTCAAACGGAACTCCCCCTGCCGCGGCCACGTCCGCGTCGCCCGTCGCATCAATGACAATTCGCGCAAACAGTTCCATGGTCCCTGCCTTGGATACGGCTCTCAATCCCGCAATCCTGTCACTATCTCTTTCCGCTTCCATAATCCAGGTGTGGTACAGCAACTCGACACCCTCTTCTAAAGCCCTTGTTTCAAGCAGCTTTTTCAAATGCTCCGCATCACAGGTCGGGCCGTAATAAGACATCGCGGTCGCCGCATCCTCATTTACCCCGTGCAGGTCTTCAAGCATCTTCCTGCCCCGCCCGCCAATAACGTACTGTTTCCGTTTCCCCCACATCGAAATCGGTTGAACAAGCCCGAGCGTAGCCATTCCACCAAGAGCAGTGTACCGTTCTATCAACAACGTCCTGCACCCTTCAGCCGCCGCGGCAATAGCGGCCATGCTCCCCGCAATCCCGCCGCCGGCTACAATAACGTCATAACTATCCTTACTGCGTTGCATCCATCATCCTCCGTAGTCTGTTGAGTTTTGCAAAGAGATCCTCAGACGCAAAAAAGAGTATGATCATATCCCCTTATCGCCAATCCCCAGACCCCTGCCCCTTCCGTCGTCGCCATTCTTATTTCTCGAAACGCAAAACGTGTCAACAAAAATGAAGCATTTTTCTGCTTCATAAGAAAACTCACCACGGAGGCACGGAGACTCTTCTCCGTGGCTCAGTGTCTCCGTGGTTAGTCCCCCTTTTGCCATATGGGACGCTAGTGAACCTATATCTCTTATCCCCTCTTTCTCACCCGGATTGCTACCCCGCCCGCTTTTTTTATTGAAACATCGATCCTTTTATGGCTTCATAAAATTTTGACCCGAAAGGAGATATCTATGCTTCAAACCTTGGACTGGAGACAGGAAGACACCCCCGAAGAACTCCACAACATACTTGAAACACTGGGTAACGATTGCCCTTTAAACAAAACATCCTCCGGGAATGGCCTGAAACTTATTTTTCATAAGGAGAACTGTGCAAAAGGTCTTTCTGTTGAAAAAGGAGATACTGAGGTACAAATCCACTATTCCTCAACAAACCAGGCAGCAAGGGCCGTCGGCTCGCTTCTGGCCGGGATACCGGAAAATGGCGACACCCTGACCGAGAAAAACAACTTCGACACGCTGGGAATCATGCTCGACTGCTCCCGGAACGCGGTAATGACGGTGGAACATTTCAAGAAATGGCTGCGTAATCTGACGCTTCTGGGCTTTAACACCGCCATGCTCTATACCGAGGACACCTACGTCCTGCCCGGTGAACCTCTCTTCGGCCATATGCGGGGCGCATACACAAAACAGGAACTGCGCGAAATTGATGAATACGCGTCAAAACTAGGCATCGAAATGATCGGTTGCATCCAG
>CAYTRK010000373.1:0-2324 GCA_964440205.1 uncultured Victivallaceae bacterium | reverse complement strand
CTATCAGAAGAGACCTGTGACAACACACTTCCGTGAAAAACCAACATTTCGGCATCTCTCGTCCTCGGGACGGCGCAGAGCACCGTCCTACCCAGACGGGCAGGCTGCACAGGTGCATGCTCAACAGCAAGCAACGGAACGAATTTTCCAGCGCCATATTGTTGGTAAAGGGCAGCGCATGATCTTGGTGCTGTTCATCTGCTTTGATTCTCTTTGCATTGAATCACAATCGGCAGATTATTTGTAAGACTGGTTGAAAAGGATAAATAGCGGGAGGCATCTTCGGTTGTCAGGCTGTGCTCCAGTTTGGTGTTGGCTTGGGTGACGGATGTCACAACCCAAGTGTCAGGAATGAGGATATTAGCGTTTAGAGTTTCGCCGGAGCCTGAGCAGAAAAGGCGTATAATTTGTTCCTGCCGGTCAATCTGCATAATGTAGGCATTGTATGCCTTTGACGCCCCGTAACGAACGGTTGCGCGGACATTGTCGATGTTTGCCGCGGCCCATCGTGGAGAGATTGTGACGTTGCGCAATAGGGAGGAATCATCCTTTATGCCGGCCAGCCCCTCAATGGTTGCGTTAAGCCATTCAGCCATGCCCCATGATGCGTACGGGACTTCATTTGTGGTTCTGAAACCGGGTTTTCCGTCGGGCCAATACCAGACATGAACGCCCTCGGTATCTTCAAGGTGTTGCATATACCGGCGGAGAAGTTCGACACCGTAAGATTCGCGTCCGCATTGAAAGGCGGCGCGGCAAAGTTCGCCTCCGACCCAGGGCATGAGTCCGCCGTTGGCGTATCCGCCTTGTCTACAGAATGGCGCCGTGAAGTATCCAAGCTCATCCGGATAGCCTGGCTGTAAGCTCCACCACGGATAAGCATCGCCGGTTTCGGCGTGGCGTCTGCGGTATTCATCAATGATGCTTCTAGCCTGTTCCGTGCTTGCCAGGCCGCGAGTCATAGCCCAGGTGTTCCCCATGGCAAGCTGCTCTGTCTCATCGAAATTTCCGTGGTCTATCTCATCCAGGTGCACATGATGCAGATACTTGGTTCCATCCCACAAAAGGTCGTTTGCGCGCTGCCGGTAGGCTTGCGCTTCTTCACGCCAGCGCTGGGCTTCGGTTTCGTTTCGCAACTGCGCGTACATGCGGCTCATTGCTTCGTAGGCGAAAAAATATCCGCTCTGGTCGCAGGTTGCGACAACATGACGGCTGTTGCCCGCGTCTGAGGCGCCTTCAATATCAAAGTCCCAGGTATCGCAACTGTGTTGTCGCTTTATCAGAGAATTTTTTGAATCCCAATGTTTTTCATCACTTTTTACATAGTTCAGGGCCTTTTCGAGGGAAGGAAGGGAAGATGCGAGCCATTTGTCATCACCCGTGGCCTGCCAGGTCTGCCAGACAGCCAGAACCATTATATATTCAACATCGGACTCCAGCCCGACTCTCCATGTGCGTCCGTCTCGCTCGATGCCGTCGGGGAGCATTCCGGTTGGCTCCTGCTGCTCGATGAAACGGGTGATGCCACAAGCCATATCCCGCTCCCAGTGCCGGAATGCTGGCAACCCGTAAATCCAGTCCCGCAGCCAGATTCCGTCAAAATGCCAGGTATCGGCCGATATATAGCCCACAAATCGACCTGCTTTTGTTTCGTATTCACGGCGCCCGCGAAGCATTGCTTCGCGGGTTAACGGGTAGATTTTATCAAAATCCGCGTCGCCGGATTCAATGCCAGTCTGGCAATCAAGGTTGAAATTGATGTATCGACTATGCTGCTTTTCGCCGTCCCATGTGAGATAGATGTAATGCGCGCCCAGCGGGCCGATGGGTCTGAAAGTGAAAACCGCCTGATTATCAACAAGGGTGATCTTATTTTCAATATACGGATGATGTTCCGGGTCGCAGACGCGAATAGAGCCCTGCTTGTCGCCATGCGTGCGTCCTGTGATTTTAACGGTAGCCAGATCAAGGGGGCGGTAACCCGCCGCATCGGTTGATATGCGTCCGAAGGCGGATTCGGTTGCTTCAGGATTAACACGACAAGATTGCTTCATCAAGTTTTTCTACTTTCATAATGTTTATTGAAACGAATTCAAAAGGCTAGCCCTGCCCGTTACCCATAAGTCAGTTTCTTGCAGCCTCCCGTGCCTGATGCAGGTCCGCTTGCGGCGGGAAGGGTTGCGACTAAGTGTACGGATTCAGACACTTAAACGCGATACTTACCCGATACCCTTAACCCGCATATCTCACAGAATTCCTGCTGCGAGCTCGGATAGCCCCACTGCGACGGCACGAATTGACAAAACGCCAGATTGCAGTATGTT
>CAYTRK010000372.1:1020-2325 GCA_964440205.1 uncultured Victivallaceae bacterium | reverse complement strand
AAACAGCAGCTTTCCATCACGAAAATCATCAAGTACCTTGCTCCGTAGCTGCTCATCCGTCTCACCAAGCAATGTTGCGGAAGGAATGCCCTCAGTGCTGAACATTTCCGTCATATAGTGGGCATGTGTCACGGATACACAGAAACCTATACCTCGGACTTGAGTAAGATCGGGTTCATAGCGGTAGAGCGTATCGATTATTACATTCAGACGCTGGCGCGCCAGAACATGTGCCCCAGTATACACCTTTTCCAACGCTTGGATATCGCAGCGGCCGTTGCGCCAGAAACGGTCCGCATTGATGGCGACTGGATCGGCCACACCAAAATAGTGAAACGGACAAAGTAGCTTTTCTTCAAGAGCTTCAGGCAAGCGGATCTCAGCGGCAAATCGATTGCCAAAATCAGCCGCGATGTTCTGTCCGTCCATCCGTTCGGGTGTTGCGGTCAGACCGAGCAGGATCTGCGGACGAAAGTTCTCGAATATGGCTCGGTAACTTGCTGCGCTTCCATGGTGCGTCTCATCGATGACTATGTAATCATAAAAATCCGCACCGACTTGTTCCCACAACCGCTTAATGCGCAGCATGTCAATCGAACAGAACAGGTGGTCCAGGCGTACCGCCTGGTAATGGCCGACTTGCAGTTCACCAAAATCGCTTTTCCGCAAGACGTTTCTGTATGTTGCCAGAGCTTGTTCCAGAATTTCCCGCCGGTGGGCAACAAAGAGCAATCGGGCCTGCCCGGATCGTTTACGATGAAAGCGCAGGTAATCAAAAGCAGCCACCATGGTTTTGCCTGTTCCCGTGGCAGCAATGACCAGGTTCCGCCATTGATTATGGATCTGGCGTTCTGCCTCCAGCGCATCAAGAATGCGCTCCTGGAAAGGGTGGGGACGCAGATCGAAGAATATAGTGGTATGTTCGGGCGAACGCTTTCGAGCAGACGATATTGCATCGCGCAAGATCTGCGGATTAGCAGAGTCAAAGGGAATGAACTCACGGCTGTTCCAGTATGTTTCAAATTCGGCGACAAATTTCTCAAGGACGTGAGGCATATCTTGTGCGGTAACCTTGAGGTTCCATTCCAGGCCGCTGGTAATTGCGGCCCGTGACATGTTTGCTGAGCCGATATAGGCCGTCGAGAAACCGCTCTCCCTTAGAAAATGGTAGGCCTTCGCATGGAGTCGTGTCCGCTCCGTGTCGTAGGAGACCCGTACCTGGACGTTGGGGAGCCGGGCAAGCCATTCTATAGCGGTAGCGTCAGAAGCACCCATGTAGGAAGTGGTGATGACTCGCACCGGCAC
>CAYTRK010000372.1:0-1010 GCA_964440205.1 uncultured Victivallaceae bacterium | reverse complement strand
CGGCACCTTTCGTACGCATAAGTCTTCGAATGCCGGCATCAGTAACCGCAGACCGGTCCATTTTATGAACGAAACGAGAATATCAATTCCATCTGCGGAACACATTTCCGCATGCAGTTCATGGGCAAGCTGTGGTTCTCTCGGGGAGCCGGTAAAAAGGCTACTCTCTGCTAGAGGTGTCTGGGGGCGAGGCAGGTGCTGCCGACCATAATGAGGCGGTGTTATCTCTAGGAGCAGAGATTTTTCGGCAGAAACGAGTTTGTGGGTGGCTAAATGAGCGGTATCTTCGGCGCCAGTAAAGATCTCTATGATCCTGTTGCACATCGCAAAGCGTGCATCATGATCATGTTCCTGGCGGAGTGCCTGTTCGATAACACCTGCCAGAAAAGCGGCGTATCGGCTCGGCTCTTCTTCCGGATCCACCTTGCCGAATACTGAACGCAGTTCCGGATGTCGCTTGAGCGCAGCGGATAAATCTTGGCTGAGTAACGCTTCGTAAATCCCAGGTGCTAAAACAAATCCCATATATCACTAAAAACATTGGATTGACTATACGCACTGTTGCATGATGCATCGAACGGATCCGTACAAACCATCCAGTCTCGTGCAAAAGCGGCAAAATCAGCAAGTTCAACACGACAGTTCCGACCGGCATCTCCGCTTAAATAATATCCCTGTTGACAGGAACCCTCTTTAGCGCTTACAACGTTGGCCTGAAATCCATAAACATGCGGATGTTCAAGTCCGGGATTCTCCGCCTGTTGTGAGCGGCAAAACTGCGTGTAGATATGAACCGAATCGGCATCCAGAGAAAACTTGATATACACAACATCGGATCCGCCCACAATCGAGGAAATGTCATGGCGAACGGCAGGACCAGGATCCTCCCCAGAACAGACAAGATGCCAGTCAAATCCATTGACTGAAACAGAAAGCTCCGTCACTCCGCCAAGATTGAGCCGAGTCGCCCAGACCTGGGCATTGGGCTCTTGCGTATCGACCACAAATCC
>CAYTRK010000371.1:0-2329 GCA_964440205.1 uncultured Victivallaceae bacterium | reverse complement strand
GGTTGCTGTTGACAAGCACGATCTCGTAGCCCTCGTCGCGAAGAGACTTGCAGGCTTGAACGCCTGAGTAATCAAACTCGCAAGCCTGTCCTATCACGATAGGACCGGAACCTATTATCAATATTTTCTTAATGTCTCTTCTTCTTGGCATGTCCCTTCTTATGTCCCCTCTACATCTTCATCGCTGCAGCAATGAACTCCTTGAACAACGGATGCGCCTTCAACGGTGTCGACTGAAACTCAGGATGAAACTGACACGCCACAAACCATGGATGGTCCTTCAGCTCGACTATCTCCACAAGCTTCTTGTCCGGCCACATACCGGCCAACATCATTCCCTTGTCCTTCAGGATACCGGCATATTCCGAATTCAATTCGTAACGGTGCCTGTGGCGTTCAACTGCTTCTTTCCTGCCGTAAGCCTTTGCCGACCGGCTACCCCTGGTAAACACACAACTATATCCCCCCAGTCTCATAGTACCGCCCAGATTTTCCACGCTTTTCTGCTCGGCCATGAGATCAATTACCGGATTCTTCGTGTCCGGCACAAACTCGCTGCTTGCAGCATCCTTCATCCCGCATACATTCCTCGCAAATTCCACCACCGCGCAATGCATCCCCAGGCAAATCCCGAAAAATGGTATTCCCTTCTCCCGGGCATACTTGATTGCCTTGATCTTTCCCTCAATACCGCGCGAACCAAAACCGCCGGGAACCAGAATACCCGATACGTTGCGCAGCAGATTATGCGCATGTTTCCTCTCAATGTCCTCAGACTCTATCATGCGCACCTTCACGCGCACGTCATTTGCTATTCCGCCGTGGGTAAGCGCCTCGTAAATGCTCTTGTAGGAATCCTTGAGACTGATGTACTTGCCTACTACCGCAATCTCCACCTCCCCGCTTCGGGGCGAAATCAAAGTCCCTATCATCTTCTTCCAGTCCCTGAGATTGAGACGATTGACATGCAGATTGAGCTTTTCAAGAACGTAAACATCAAGATCCTGTTCGGCCAGCTTCAACGGCACCTCGTAGATCGAATGCTCAACATCCTGCTCCTCAATAACAAGCTTCCTGTCAACATTACAGAAAACCGACAGCTTCTCATAGTGCTCCTCCAAAAGAGGCTGTTCACACCTGCATATGAGCATGTCGGGTATTATTCCTATCGTGCGCAGAACTCCGGCCGATTGCTGAGACGGCTTTGTCTTCATCTCGCCCGATGCTCGAATAAACGGCACCAGAGTAATATGTATGAAAAGCGTGTTCTCCCGCCCGGCTTGCTGCCTGTACTGGCGCAACGCTTCGAGAAAAGGCATGGATTCAATATCTCCGACAGTACCCCCGACCTCGGTTATAACAATATCAACATCGTCGCCGTCCAGCACGCCGATCAATTGCTTGATCTCATCGGTGATATGGGGAATCACCTGCACCGTCTTGCCCAGGTAGCCGCCCTTCCGTTCCCGCTCTATGACATTGCTGTATATTCGACCCGTGGTGAAATTACTGGCCTGGGTGCAGTCAATGCCCGTAAATCTTTCATAATGACCAAGATCAAGGTCCGTTTCGGCTCCGTCAATGGTCACGTAAACCTCGCCATGTTGATAGGGAGACATCGTGCCTGGGTCTACATTGAGGTACGGATCCATCTTCTGCAGCCTCACACGATATCCGCGCCGCTCCAGCAGCAAAGCAATGGAAGCAGAGGTTAACCCCTTCCCCAGTGAAGAAACCACTCCGCCGGTTACAAAAATATGTTTTGTCATATAGCCTCCATTTGCCGCCTAATTCTGTCAGGGATTTTATACGCCTTCCGGCGCCGATCAAGAATTTGTCCGCGCCCTCCCGAAAAAACGGCTTTTCAAACAAAATAAACCACTGCCAGCCACTCCAGCCACACTTCCCCTTTGCTGGACACAAACTGCCCGAATATGCCCGGACAGTTTACATATTCAATCCGAGTTCCGAATACCTGTTTTCAAGCCTGTCCTTTTGTCCGGCTCCGGAATAATCAACCACATAACGTCCCGTAAAACATGCAGTGCAGAAATCCCCGCCATCCTTGAAAGGAGAAAGCAACCCTTCAACACTGAGATAACCCAGCGAGTCTGCCTGTATGAATTCTCGTATTTCCTCTACGTTCTTCCCTCCAGCTATCAACTCGTCGGTAGTCGGAAAATCTATCCCGAAAAAACACGGACGGGCAGTCGGCGGAGATGAAACCCTTACATGTACCTCTTTGGCTCCGCTATCCCGCAAGCGCTCGACCCTCTGCTTAACAGTAACCCCCCGAACAATGGAATCGTCAACCACCGCGACCCTCTTG
>CAYTRK010000370.1:0-2345 GCA_964440205.1 uncultured Victivallaceae bacterium | reverse complement strand
GCTGCTCGGCAAGCGCCGCGCCCACCATCGACTTGACGGCTGCCCCCTCGCTCACACATGAATGACAGTCAGAATAGCCCATACAAAGAAAGCATCCGTGTTCAGAAAGAAATGAGCGATGAAGGCGCCTCGAAACTATCCAAGTATCGTGACCTCGTGATCGGCAGAAAAGGTTTCCGGACACTTCTCAAATACGAATTCATAATTTTATTCTGTTCCCGTGTTCCCGGCGCAGCGGGCCTCTGGCTCAGATCAAAACTATATCCTCTCCTCTTCGCCGAATGCGGGCGAAATACGGTTTTCGGGACAAATATCGCGCTTCGACATCCCGACAAGATAAAGCTCGGGGATAATGTGATAATCGATGACAATTGCCTGATCGACGCTAAAGGCAGAGAAAACGAAGGCATAACCATTTCTAACGGCTGCTTCGTCGGCCGCAATTCGATATTGAGCTGCAAAGACGGCAACATCGTCCTGGAAGAAGGAGTGAATATCGGTTTCAATGCCGAAATCTTCTCCGGAAGCAACGTGGTTGTGGGCAGAAAAACCATGATCGCCGCTTACTGCTACCTGATCGGCGGAGGCCATGCAACAGACAACCCGGATTGCGACCTGGTTGATCAACCTGCCGTTTCTAATGGAATCAAAGTCCAACAGGATTGCTGGCTCGGAGCAGGAGCAAAAATACTAGACGGCGTTGAAATTGGCGCTCATTCACTAATCGGCGCAGGCGCAGTGGTCAACAATAACATTCCGGAAAATTCCATAGCCGCAGGCGTGCCCGCAAAAGTAATCAAAAACCGGAAAAAAGATTAACCCGCGCATGCCCAGCCCCTGCCCGATTTCAGCTTTACTCGCTCCCGCTAAACTCCCATGGTCAGTTTCCTCAACACGTTCTTAACGGGCGACAGAAGGCGAAGAACCTGTTCTCCGTATGTCGAATAATATACCTTATAAAAAAGAGCGCGTTTCAATGAAGCGCCTTTGTACACATTGTAGGCAAAGTTCCTGAAACACTTCAGAATCTGTTCCCTTGGAAATTGCGGCATATTAAGGACGGTATCGGTTCTTCCTATAAATTCAGTATCCTCACGCGCGTCATCAATAAATCCTTTTTCTTTACAAAGCTCAGCAAGCTTCGTGCCCGGATACGGTTCGAAGATCCCGATAATCACACTGTCAGGCTGTATTCGCGCGTTTAAGTCGATGGTCTCCTGGAAGATCTCCGGGGTCTCCATCGGAAACCCTACTATATTGAAAGACTTGGTCCGGATATCAGCGCGCTTGCACGCTTCAAAAGCTTCAACTATGCGTTCATTCGATTGCGACCTGCCCAGTACTTCCCGCCTGAATTCTTCGCTGCCGTTCTCTATGCCTATGCTTATCCGACGGCATCCCGCTTCCGAAAGCAGCGCGCACATATCATCGTCGAGAGTTTCCGGCCTGGCGTTAATATCAAATGGATACGAAAATTCGCTCTTATACCTGGCGCAGAATTCCTGCACAAAACCTTTTTTCGCGGTGAAACAATCGTCATTGAAATAAAGATATTTCACCTCGTACCGATTGACCACTTGACGAATTTCGTCCATGCAACTGTCAACGCTCCTGAATCGAACATACCTGCCCTCCTGCTTATTCCTCAGGGCATGATTGCTGCAGAAAGTACAGTTATACGGACAGCCCCTTGAGAACATGAAAAGGGCTGTGTCGAAATCCGAATCTATGATGCTCTGGTAGTCAAAAATCTCCCTGTCAACAAACGGCAACTCGTCCAGGTTCTCAACAAAAGGAGGCGGCGCATTGCGTTTAATGTCTCCGCCTGGTTCGCGAATATGGAGCCCGGGAATATCCATCAGGCTTTCGCCTTTCTGAAGCCTTTCGGCCAGTTCCACGATTGTCTGCTCGCCCTCTCCAACACAGATCGCGTCAAGCTCAGGCGTTTCTCCGAGGCAGTCGGGGCACAGAGTCGCATGCTGCCCGCCCAGAAGAGTGAAAGCCTCAGGTTTTCCCGTGTCCGCCAGCAAGTTCTTAACGTAACGGAACTGAGGGGACACAGCGGAAAAAGCCACAATATCAGGCGCAAAGCTCCTGACACGATCTGTAAAAGAAGCCGGATCGTATTCTCCGAACATGTAATGCAAATCTGTTTCGTGCCCGGCCTGCTTTAAAACAGCGCTGAGAATTCCAATGCCGAACTGATAGCTTTTCGCGCCCCCCCTGACATTCAAATCTGTGTACACAAAAAGTATTTTCATATCTATTCTATATCACGAGTTTAAAATCGTGGGTCTTCCGTAAAATCTGTGGGTACTGAAAGCATGTAGCTACCCAATAAAAGG
>CAYTRK010000369.1:0-2355 GCA_964440205.1 uncultured Victivallaceae bacterium | reverse complement strand
TCCTTGCCAGGGTGTTTTATAAATTCGATGACTGCTTTTTGTCTGACGTGGTTCTCCGAAATAATGTTCACATATTTTGCACAAATCTGAAAACCGAACATCCTTCGGGTTTCGTTTCAATGCCAAAAGCAGGTCATCGATTTCTGTCATGGCCATATAGTATCAATAGTGCTACCATTGTCAAGAGCCACAATCGTCCCTATTTAAATGCCCATGGTTTCAAAGCAGAAGTATAATGTCCCGAATTCTCGAGTGTTTCCTGTCATGCGAATATCCCGGCAATGAAATCGTTCCAGGCTGTGGTACGAAGCTGGCGGGCGTCGTTACGCGTCTTGCGAACACCAGCGAGACTGCTCTCCAAGCGATCCAAAATGCTGCATTGAACGTGCAAGTCATCAGGTAGCGGAAGCGGAAGTTCCGCGACCTCTTTGCTGTTAATTGATGAAAGGTTTGTTGTCCGTTTGGCCTTGGAACGGAAATAGGCTTGGCCAGAGGCCGAATTGATGTAGGCGAGCACGAATTCTGGGGCGGCTCGTGATTTGTCGACCCTGACGCGGAGCACGTGGTTTTGATGCACACAGTCTGGGATTTCCTCGTGCCATATCGCGCCACGTCCCACAAGTTCCGCGCTGTTACCTTCGCAAAGCAAGACATCACCGCCCTGAAGACGATACTTTGGCATATCCCGATCAGGTACATCAATTTCCTTGATCTCTGCGAGGTCAAGGAAGCCACGCTGGACGTTTGCCACCCGGAGATATGAGCGTGGGTGTTTTCGGGGTCTGTTGCCAGGGCATTTTTGTAGGCCATAGGATACTGTGGCGACTTCACCGAGCTCGACAAATGCGTACTTCGACCCCTGTGGATTGCCGCCGAAAACCGCAGTTTGCAGGATTCCCTCGTGACTCCACCGCTCAATGTCACGAAAACGGGCGATTTGGAATGGTCGTTTTGGCAGACCAGGGGGAGGCGCAAGCCCGAGGTCGGCCTCAAATTGTTCCTGTGCGTCCCCTTCGAGAGCGTCAGCCTTGGTGTCGAGTGCCGCGGCTTTGCGCAGTGCATTGTCGTATGCGTCAACCATACGCCGCTGCTCTTCGGGTTCTGGAAGCGGCACTTCGATCTGTCGAAACGTGTCTGGCGTGATCCGTTTGCGTCCACTGGTACCGCTAGCTGCACGTCGTATGAGGGCAAGAAAGTTCGGCGTACGGAGCAGTAGCGCCAGATAGCGGGAATCTACCGTCTTGAGGTCAGGCCGGTGAATCGGGTATTCACTCGTGACCACAACCTTGGACATTGAATCAGGGATCAGGCCGATCGCGCCGTTGCGGACGTCGATTTTCGAGAAGACAAGATCACCGGGGTAGGCTGCGAACATTGAGCCCTTGAATGGCGTCGTCCGCTCTCGTGGCACGACTGAGCCATCGAAATGAATAGTGATCGCTTGCCAGTTCCCAAGACTGTCTTCAAGTTCAACCCGTTCCGTCCGCGGCGTGAGCATGTCTTCAACGGGCGCGAGCGGATGAATGGCTTCCCATTCCTCCTCGCCACCCGGAATCCAGCTTTCGAGGTTTTTCCACCTGCTGACATGACAAATCATGTGGCAAACTCCGGTGTTTTATCGGGGTCTGCGCCGGCAGCAAGCCACTTTTCGTAAGTACGATAGGCTGATAGGACCTCCGGCAACTGGCTTGGTCCTTCCGCGCCGGTCGAAGTCCTTTGGCCAGGACTTGATGCAGTCCGACCCAATTGTCTTTGATCGGCTCATATCTTTTGGGTTGGCTTAGCAGTTTGAATGCTTTTCGATCTTATACTTCTCCCGCGTTGAACTTCATTACTTATGGGTATACACCGAATAGCTTCTGCAGCGAGTGCTGCGCCATCTTCCCCATTGCCATGATCTCCTGCGGTTATGGAACGTCAGCGGAATAGCTGCCAGAAGCATAAAATTGTCCCTCAGCACCTTTGAAGATATGCCTCTTTGCTCCCGACATAAGCATTTGGAGAAAATCGACCGTTTAGCTGCCAAAGCTTACGAATATAATTGATATTTAATATTTTTTTTTTGGTCAGACCCCATTACGCCCATTACGTAGGGTGAGTCCTTGAATTTGGAAAAAGGATATGATCTTTGGCCTACTGAGGAAGCCGGCCATATTGAGCCTGCTTCATGGTTGACTCCGAATAATCGGGTTATCCCAGCAATTCCCGGGCGGCAGCCACCAATTCTGCACGCTCGACGGGTTTGCAGAATGTGCGCTCCGCCCCCATTCATAACCTTTCATAAAAAACATAGTCATCTCCTTTATTGAACTGACACTTCAATAATGCAATCACAATGTTCTTTTAAACTTGCCT
>CAYTRK010000368.1:0-2358 GCA_964440205.1 uncultured Victivallaceae bacterium | reverse complement strand
CGGGCACATATAAAGAACCGAATTAACCCACAGATTCTGCTGAGGAGGCTCTTTTCTCTTCTTTGTGTTCCTTGTGCTCTTTGTGGTGAATGTTCCTGGTCTCCACTTTCAAATTTCGTTGAGTGTACCGGGTGTTTATTAGTATTATCTGGAGCGTGAATAAGATGAGGATGGGTTTAATGAAATTATGCTTGGGATTGTGTCTTGCCTTGATGTTGATTGCTGTGACTGCATGTCAGGAGGAAGAGGAGAAGGAGAATTCTTTTGTCCTGATCAGTATCGGCGCTCTTGAGAATGAAGTGGTTGAAAGAGTGGCTAAGCATCTTTCGGATTCTTACTATGGCGTTCCCGTCGACGTGGTCTACTCAGGCGCGCCGGCTGGAACGCCGGAGAAGACTGCGAAGCAGATTCACAAGAAGCTGCGTAATCATCATAAAGGCGCGCTTGCGCTTATCAGCGTTGAAGAAGATGTTGAGTTTCGTATGGGAGTATTCAAGAGCGAAAAAACGGCTCTTCTTAATGCGCGATCTCTCAGTTTAGAAAAGATGAACAGCGAAAAGGCACGGGGGATATATGAGAAGAGGTTGAAGAAAGAATCCGTGCGAGCGCTTGGATTGCTCATAGGATTGCAGCCAACACCGTTTCCGCGATGCGCGATGTTTCCGTGGAGTAATGATAAGCAGCTTGACAGTAAAGGCCTGAACCTCTGCCCGCCAAACCATGTAAAAGCCAGAAAGATCCTGGAAGAGCTGGGGTTTGAATTGCAGTAGCAGAGAGGGAGATCAACTACGAAATACTCGAAATACGCTAAAAAGGGAGAACCTGGCGGAGCTTTGCACCGACAGGTTTTTCGTGTATTTCGTGTATTTTGTAGTTGTTCTTTTCTCGCTTCTCTGCAAGGACTTGCTCGTAGATTTCTTCAGTGGCTTTGGCGTTGGCGTCGAGGGAGTAGGCCAGGGCTAGTTGCCTTGTTTCTTTGGCGATGTTTCCGGATTTCATGACAGCGGCAATTTTTTCGGCCAGTTTGCGGTGATTAGCGGGATCTTTGATGATCCATTGCGGAAATCTTTCGCCGACCACCTCGGCGGAACCGGCGCAACCGGAGACAATTGCCGGTATGCCGGTGGCCATTGCTTCAAGGGTCACATTCCCGAATCCTTCCTGCCGGGATGGAAGAACGAAAAGATCTGAAGCCGCGAAGAAGCGTTCGGGATCAGGCTGAACTCCCGCAAAACGGACGCGCCCGGCAAGGCCGCACTGATTGGCCTGCTTCTGATACTGTGACAGCTTAGCGTCGGAACCGACAACAAGGCAGTCTACTTTTTCATTATGCAATTGCGCTAAAGCTTGAAGGAGATGATCCAGCCCCTTGCGTCTGAAGCCGTTTCCAAGGAAAAGAACGACGTAAGCGTCCTGCCCGATATTGTATTCGTGTCTGACAGCTTTCCTGTGCATGGTTATGTTGTCAGGATGGAATCTTGAGGCGTCAATTCCGCTGTACACGACTTCGATGCTGTCGGCCGGAACGTCGTATGCTTTGATGATATCTGCCTTTACCGATTTGGATATAGCCAGTATTCGGCGGAAATTGGAAGGTTTGTATTGTTGACGTTCGATTCTGAGCATGTTGCGATGATACGGGGAAAGTCTGCGGGTAAGTTGTTTCAAGGCTGAATCCTGTTGTCCGGCTTCGATCAGGAACTGCTTATGCGTGCCGCCTTCGCAGCGGACAATATCCTGTTTGCAGACCTTTGCAAACGAGATTATCAGGTCATGTCCGCCGGAATATGCCATGCGAACTGCTGAATGCGCGAGCGCGCGCAATTTAGCATTCCGGCTGATTCCGCAGATCGGCACATCATGTATCCGGATGCCTTCCGGCGGATCCTCCCTCCGGTCATAACAGTAAACATGAATGTCATGACCATTCAACGCCAGCCGCCGGGTCAGTTCATAAAGATCTCTCTCCGTCCCGCCGACGGTATCATATTGCTTTGTCAAAAACGCCAAGTTCATTGTATTTATTCGTATCGTTCAAATGTTAACGCCTGAGAATTTATAAAGAGGTATATTGGACAGGATTAACTGGATCAACAGGATAAAGAGAAGACATTTTTTTAGAAGCCTCAGATTACGATATGAAATGAGTTCTCCTATTAACGCCAACTTTTCTCTCAGCAGAATCAAGGGAAAGGTCAATGCCAATGAAACCAACATTGGCACAGGCTAGGATATTAGTTCCTTGTTTACATCTTCTTATCATCCTGTTCATCCCGTTCATCCTGTCAAAAGTTCCTCTTCCCTGTAGCTAGAGCCTGTCCGAAAAGGTATTTCCAAACAGACCGTTGCAATGCCGCA
>CAYTRK010000367.1:816-2364 GCA_964440205.1 uncultured Victivallaceae bacterium | reverse complement strand
TCGGATACCCTTCAACGACTGACTTTTACCGAGACGGGAGGAGTGTCGTTTCGGGTACATATAAAGAACCGAATTAACCCACAGATTCTGCGGAAGACCCAGACAGAAATTCCTGTCTGTCTTCTCATGCGCCGAGTTTGCCGCACACATTCTCCGTAAGCCGTAGTCCGTAGTCCTTCTTTAACCCGCATATCTCACAGAATTTCGTAGCGAGAGCGCGGATAGCACTGCTGCGGGTTGGCCTTTTTTATGAATAGATCAGGCTAAGGCCGCCTCCCCAATGTAGTCTATAGCTCAGCAAAAGACAGATCTGTAGAATTTTTCTACACACACATCCGCAAAACAAAGTCATACCAATACGCAACCTGCAAACCAGAAAATGCGACACCAAAAATTAAAGGCATTGCCTTGCCCTCTTAACACACTTACATCCATCGATTTACACCAGCCTGGCAAGCGCGCCCGATCCTGCGCCTGTCTTGAATCAGACATATTGCGCCGCCACAGTCAGCTTTGGCACGCTTTCTGCAAGACTATCCTGCAGGAGGTTATTATGAATATAAATCTAGCGGCCAGACAGGCCCCTCAAATGTCACAGCAACTCAACCTTGCACCTCAACTACTGCAATGGCTGAAGCTTCTGCAGGTCTCGACCTTGAATCTTAACGAAATGGTACAACAGGAACTCGAAACAAATCCCGCCCTGGAAAGTGAACCCGGCATTGACGATTTCAACAGTCAAGCAGAAGAAACCACCCCTGCAGATGCAGAGACCAGCGAGCAGTCGGAAGCAGAGCATGCCACGGAAATATGCGAAGCGCTCGCAGAACTTGATGATGACTGGAAAGATGGAATGACCATGGCTAATGGCATAAACCATAGCGACATTCAGGACAGCGACAGAAAATATATGCATTCGCTCAATTCTGTACCCGTCCAGGAATCGCTTCAAGGCCACTTGCTCAGCCAGCTGAGTCTTGTAGAAATCCCGGAAAAAAAGAGGGCAACAGCCGAATTGATTATCGGCTCCATAGATTACCGGGGATACCTGGAATGCCCCATCGAAGAGTTGGCGGAAATAACCGGTCTATCCGCAGCCGAACTGGAGGAAACCCTCGCACTGGTCCAACAAATGGACCCTGCAGGCGTAGGGGCAAGAGATCTAAAGGAATGCCTGTTTCTTCAGATACCAGACCACAAGACGCACAGCCTTACCCGAACAATAGTATCAGATTATCTTGACGCCCTGGGAAGAAAACAATACAGCGACATCGCCCGCCACTTGAACAAGGACATCACTGAAGTCATGCAGGCTGCGGAGTTTATTGCATCATTGAACCCCCACCCCGGCGACTCGTTCAGCGCCCGCGAAGCTATGTACATTACACCCGATGTAATTGTACACAAAGAAAACGGCCACTATGAATTAGAACTCAACGATCACTATATTCCTAAACTGAAAATAAGCGCGACATGTAAACAGATGCTGCGCGACAAAAATCTGGGCGAAAAAGAGATAGATTACATAAAGAAGAAAATCAGGTCAGC
>CAYTRK010000367.1:0-806 GCA_964440205.1 uncultured Victivallaceae bacterium | reverse complement strand
CAGCATCATTTATAATCGAAGGCATCGGCCAGCGTCAGGAAACACTCCACAAAGTGGCATCACAGTTACTGCATTTTCAATCAGACTTTCTTGACAACGAAAACGGCTCTCTTAAACCACTGACCATGGCTAAAGTAGCCGGCCTTATCGGTGTTCATGAGACCACTGTAAGTAGAGCAATAGCCAACAAGTACGTAAAGACACCTCGCGGATTATTTGAAATGAAGCATTTCTTCAAATCAGGATACAAATGCGCCGACGGCTCAGCCCTGACACCGGAAGCAGTCAAAGAAAGAATTGCAGACTTGATTGACAAAGAAAAATCCGAACAGCCCCTGAAGGACATAGACCTTGTAAATATTTTCGCGGATAAAGGACTTAAAATCGCGCGACGAACCATAGCGAAATACAGAGACGAGATGAATATCCCTTCCTCCAAGACCAGGAAACGCCTTGCAAACTTCGGTAATAAGCATGAAGAATTTACTCTGCCAGCACAAGCCCTCGCATAAAACAAGGTAACCAGAACGAGAATTCCTATTCTTCTGCGTCCCCAGCGACCTTCTGTCTCCGGAACGTAAGATCTCAGATCACCGGTATGCGTTGCCCCTGAACAGCAATTCTATGAGATATGCGGGTTAGTGATGCGGGTTAAGGCCGACTCTATTGAAGCCGTGGGCGATAATGCGAATTGCCGGCCCTGGAAACACCATACTTGAACGGTAAGCCGATCTTATGCTATTTATAAGAAGTCTCGACTTTTCAGACTTTTTTTTCGTGGTTTTGATTAATAATGAGAAATATTG
>CAYTRK010000366.1:0-2376 GCA_964440205.1 uncultured Victivallaceae bacterium | reverse complement strand
CCTTTACCTCTATGGTCCTGAAACCAACCTTGTCCTTGACTGTGTCGTTTTCGAATGAGGCAATCACATTATACAATTTGGGATTGGAAGTATCCCATCGTTCGAGTGAATCTGGCGCGGGTACAGCAAAGTTCCCGGAGTGGGTTTTGCCGGAGATCTTTATCTGTTCCTTAATCTTGAGCCCGGGTATCCTTATCTCGGCCGTGCCTGCGTGGGACGCGCTTATTCTTCCGCGGATCCGTTTCCCGCTCCTGTCAAGATATACAAAGAAATCAATCAGGCGCTTAGATGGCCTGTTTTCGATATAGACATCGCGATAAATGCCTCCGTAAGTAAACCAGTCGGTTGTGACCGTAGGTGCGCGTTCGGGCAGGCGTGTGGCATCAACCATTACAGCAAGTACATTATTTTTTTCGAGAGCGTCGGTTATGTCGAATTCAAACGGGGTAAATCCCCCGAGATGCTCTCCCAATTCCTTGCCGTTCAACCATACCTTTGTTCTGTAGTAGGATCCTTCAAAACAAAGAAAAGATCGTCCGGATTTCATGGATTCTGTTTTCTGAAACTTCTTGTAATACCACAGATTCTGCTCGTAATATTTAAGTTCAGGAACAGCCATGTTCCAGGAAGATGGGACCGTTATAGTGTCTACGTCTTCCATGTTGTGGTCTACCGGCAGGCGACCGGGCACTTCGCTGTTCTTGCCTACCGGCACCATGAATTTTCTCTGTTCTCCTGCTTTATACTGATCGAGTACGTAACTCCATTTGCCATTGAGCGATTTGCGTTTTCTTGCCACCTTTGCCTCCTTTTTTTTGAATGAAATAAGAAGATAGCTTTTAATAGTGTGATTTGTCAAGATGCAGCAATTCTCAATAGAGTTCAGGTAATCCCGTACCGCTGCAAAAAAACTGTTGTTGACTTGTATCTGAGTCTCTGAGGATTTAAGGTGCTCGATTCAATGACCATCGTGTGAGAAAAGGAAGAGAACAATGAATATAACCGATAACGACAGGCAGATGTATCTTGAAAGGGCGCTTAAGGGCGCTGACTGGTTTGTTCACAGCCAGCTGGGACAGTGGCGGGCCCTGTCGCATATGGGAGACAACAGGCTGGTTTATGATAATCAGTACTTCTTCTCAGAGCATTTTGAAGGAGAGCGTGATTCGGACAAAGACTGGTCGCGTGACAGGGGTATTGCTTTTAACGCCAACAGGGGCAGGTTTATTTATCAGTACTACATGCCGGAGCGCAAGTATGTGCCTGGACTTAACTGGACACAGGGCAGGGCGCTCTTTGTGCTGACCGAAGCTTACAAGATCACTGGCGACGAACGCTATCTGGAAACTGCCAGGTTTGGAGCCAAATACGTGCAGGGACTTCAGGTTACAGATCCTTACTACAGCAAGGCTCTTGGGGCTATACGGGAATTGACTCCGGTTGGAAGCGCATGTGGAATGCTTGACGGGGCACAGGCTGCTTCCGGACTTGTCATGATGGAAAGGGTGTCGCAGGAGTCTAACTGGCTGCGACTGGCTAAGATGTTCGGTGATTTTCTGGTTCGGCATTGGGCGGACGAAGGGCTTCCTCTGCGAGTATTTCTGTGGCCGGAAGAAATCGTTGAGGTACAGTCTGAATGCGAAAGATGCATGGAATACTGTATTGCGATTCCGCTGTGGCATCTTTACAGGAGAACCGGTGAGGACAAATATTTGAGACCCGTTATCTGGGCTGCTGATTCCATACTCGAGATGCAGAGGCCGGAAGGGGACTTCTGGTGCTGGCGCACGCGAGATCCGGATAATCCGCCGTTGCCCAGTCATCATCAGGGAATGGGTGATGGAGAAGAAAAGTTCAGACTGAGAAATGACGACGGCATCGTGACTCTGTTGCTGGCAGCTCATGAAGCCACAGGGGAAAGCAGATATCTGGACGCCTGCGTGGCGTATGCTGACTGCATAATCTCGGAAACTCCTGGTGACAGGCCGTATTGCGTATTTCCGATTAAGGCCAACAATGTGCTGGATATAGGCAAGGCGGCCGGAAAGGATTATTCGGCATGGGTGGTTGACAATTTACAGGAACGCGTGCTGGGTCTGCAGGTGAACGGTTCGGGCGATCCAATGGCAGAAGGCGGATTTCGTGGCGAAGACGAGCAGGGAGAAGGCGGTGTTTTCGGCGGAACATCACTGGATTACGTGGTTACCAGGGTCACCTGCTACGCCACTGGAACCCTTTTTAGACTCAGTGGAAAAGGAACCGGAGCCGGTTTCTCAGTCTGGGGGTTGTAATATCTGTATTATGCTCGGTAGTTGAAGTGTTTTAAGCCTCCTCAGCAGAATCTGTGGGTTAATTCGGTTCTTTATATGTGCCCGA
>CAYTRK010000365.1:0-2395 GCA_964440205.1 uncultured Victivallaceae bacterium | reverse complement strand
CGGCTTTTATATGGTTTCGGTCGGCTCGCAAAATACGGACAGCGCAGGTTTTATGGAGGAGGAAAAGGATATGCTGAGACATGCCAACGTGCTTGTGGGGTATGATTTAAAAACTTCCAGCGGCGAATCGGGAGAGGTTGTTGCTGTTTTCTTTGACGAAGATACATGGAAACTCAGGTATCTTGTGGTGGAGGGTGGCAAGTGGCTTTCTTATCGTAAGGTTCTTTTGTCGTTCGAAGTAATTGAAAGTATTGACGATGATAATGAGAACGTATTTGTATCGCTTGACGGCAGGAGTGTTATTGAAAGCCCCGACCTGAAAACCGAGCTTCCCATTTCACTGAAAGCGCAGTTGCTTCTTGCCAAATCCTGGAGCTGGGCCCCTTATGGGATGAAGGAAATGTTGCCTCCTTATATGAACCGGAATATTTCAGCCGAAGCCAGCATGGAAGGAAAAGAAGTCAGCGAAAAACGTGTCCAGAAGGACTCACGGCTTCGAAGCGTTGAGGAAGTTACAGGCTACAAGGTGCATGCCCGGGACAGCGGGTCGGGCCATGTCAAGAGCGTGGTCTACGAAGATGCTGAACATGCCATACGGTATATACTTGTCGATACACGGAAATGGTTTGGCGGCAAGGAAGCGCTGGCGCCAATAGAGAAGATCGAAAAAGTAAGCTGGTCTTCGAATGAATTTGTTCTCGACCTGGATGCCGAGCAAATCAAATCTGCTCCCGAATGCGAATCACTGGCTTCTGTTTCCAAAGAATTTGAAAAAAGAATAAGGGAACATTTCGGGATATAGACCGCCCTGTGCGCCGGTTAATGTTTTTCGAACTTGCAAGTAGGGATCTTCCTGATTTCCTTGAGGGGCAGCGTGGCATATGTTGTGGCACGTTATGGCAGCGGACCGGGACGGATACAAGGCAGCAAAGGCGGTGAGCTATGAATACAATACGACTCCTGATAGCAGACGACCATAAGATGATGCGAGAGGGCCTTAAGTCCCTGTTTGAAAAGGAACCATCGATGGATGTGGTCGGCGAGGCGGAAAACGGTGAAGAAACTGTTCAGATGGCCCGCAAGACGGGAGTGCATATTGTGATAATGGACGTTTCGATGCCGGACTTAAACGGAATCGAAGCAACGCGCAAAATAGTGGCGGACAATCCGAATACTAAGGTCATAGCTTTATCCGGTTACGCCAACAAGGAATTCGTCCGTGAAATGCTCTCGGCTGGAGCTTATGCCTACGTGCTTAAGAAGCGCGCTTATGAGGAATTGACTCGTGCTGTCGGTGAGGTGATGAAGGGGAAGAAATACCTCAGCGCTGATATTGCCAGGGGAGTGGTCGATGATTACGTCGAACTATCGTCATCGCTGAGCGAGAATCCCGCATTCGTAACTCTGACTGCGAGAGAACGCGAAGTTTTGCAGCAGCTTGCTGAAGGCAAAACCACCAAGGAAATGGCCGACTCGATGAATGTGAGCGTAAAGACCGTGGAGACTCACCGCCGCAATATCATGGAAAAGCTTAACATACACAGCGTTGCCGAACTGACCAAATACGCTATTCGAGAGGGCATCACCTCTGTCGATGCGTGAGCGCTCCGTGCTGTTCAAAAAAGTGCATGCACCCCTTCACGAAGATTGATGAATAAGCCGGGCTAAGGTTGTTAGGATTCCAATTTCAGGATTCCCCCTATGGTGCGACTGTGCCCGAAACTGTAAATTTCATTATATAGAAAATGAAGAAATTGAACGTGTCAATATGCTGAAAGTGATGAATGAATGTCAGTCAAGAGCGTAATACTTGTAGATGACCATGATGCCAACCGGGAGGAAATGGCATCTTTAATAAAAGACGAGAGCGATTTCAAAGTTGTCGGACAAGCTTCGAGCGGCGAAGAAGGCGTTAAACTGGCCAGCGAGAAGAAACCTGAACTGATCGTCATGGATGTAATTATGCCTGGAATCAGCGGCATTGAGGCTGCCAAGCAGATATGTTCCATGGACTCAGGTATAAAAATCCTGGCTCTTTCCAACCACTCGGGCAGGACCATGGTGAGGGCAGTCTTTCAATCCGGCGCCAGCGGATATGTCAGGAAAGACCAGGCTTACGAAGAACTTCTGCCGGCCATGCGGGCTGTAGTTAAGGGCGAGACATATATGGGAAAACAGCTTGTAGATTAGCCCGCATATCTCACAGGATTTCGCAGTAGCCTGTCCGCCATCCGGCGGAAGAGTGTGCAAAGCGCTGCTGCGGGGGCGCTATCCGCGCTCGCAACAGGAATTCTGTGAGATATGCGGGTTAGTTACTGGTTAACTTTCGCTGCTTTCGGTTTCCTGTTCCTGCCGCTTCTGTTCCTTCATCTGCTGTTGTTGGTTGCTGACGGCC
>CAYTRK010000364.1:0-2398 GCA_964440205.1 uncultured Victivallaceae bacterium | reverse complement strand
CAAGATGCGGAATATAAAGAGCCATGTAATTCTTCTTCCGCTCAACCTCGGCGAGCCTTCTTTTCTTGTTGAGATAGACCGAGAGTTTTCTGCCGCATTCCTGTAGGCATGAAGTGACTTCCTTGATTATCTCAGGATAATGCGCGATAGCTTCCTTGCTCTCGCTGGTAAAAGGCACCCACACACTTGCTATATGCACCATCACAACCATAGGTCCCACAGGCAAAGAACCGCGAGGCTGAGAAAGCCCATAGTTCTTCCAGTTCACCGAACTGGTTGCTTTGCTGACAGCACAAGCCCCCGCCATGTATAACAAGGGTACCCGATTGGCAAATCGCAACAACCGGGCCGGTTCATCGGCGCCAAGATCCTCGTTTTCACCCGGCCGCGCGTAAGCAAGCCCGGCTTCCACCTGGAAAGGGTTGCCCCTGTATACGGTCGGAGACCTGGTTACAGCCGTGTAAAAATCAGCCTTTATCTCTTTTTTTAAACCAACGACTATCTGCTCTTCGCCAATCGGCGAAAGACAATCCGTCGGCGGCCTCATAAGCTTGACCTCGTTTAAAGCGTTATAGAGGGCCTCACTCTCCTTGTGAGCTATCCGGGAAGGCCGCGCCCGGGGATTCAGACCTGCAGTCTCGCATATCCGCAACGCATTGCGACTGCTGACACGGGAGAAATCGTCGGTCAACGTTGCGCGAAGTGTGCGCGCAGAAGTATCTTTAAGCATCTGCATTAGCAAACCAAGTTCGACCCCGTGCGGATGCGGCTTGATCTCGCCCGGCTCCTCCGGCACTTCGTTGATCGCCCTCTCAAAACTAATCCATGGAATCTCCTGTTGCTCCTCCGCCTCCTGCTCTTTGGGCTCGCCTTTCGGAAAAAGAATCACCCGGTAGTGAAGCTGCAGATGAGGATTCACCACAGCACATTGCTTGAGGTATTCGTCAACAGACAGCCGCCCCCTGACATACGCGCCCTCAAGGTTGATTTCAACGCATGTTCCGTGAGCAGAATCCACCTTTTTGCCAGGGACGCCGTCCTCACTATGAGGAAAAAACTCGGGGCGCCACTCTATCTCTTGATCTTTCAGAATAGCCGGCTTGTTTTTCCTTGTGTCAATCTGGACTTCAATCAGATGCGCTTTTGCCTTGCCACGAGTCTTCGACAGAATTCGGGTCGCACTTCCCGTGGTAAGCTGACCGTACATACCCGCAGCGCTGATCCCTATGCCCTGCTGACCGCGCGACATTTTGAGACGATGAAATTTCGACCCATAAAGGAGTTTTGCAAATATCTTTGGGATCTGACTCCGGACAATTCCAGGGCCATTGTCGGTTATAGACACTTTGAAGCGCTTTTCCTGAGTCTGCCGTATCTCTACGCTTATTTCCGGAACGATTTCCGCTTCTTCACACGCATCCAGAGCGTTGTCCACGGCCTCCTTTACAGTGGTGAGAAGCGCCTTCCTCGGATTATCAAAGCCAAGCAGGTGCCTGTTTTTCAAAAAAAATTCAGAAACAGAAATATCCTTCTGT
Source organism: uncultured Victivallaceae bacterium (assembly GCA_964440205.1). Classification (GTDB taxonomy): domain Bacteria; phylum Verrucomicrobiota; class Kiritimatiellia; order UBA8416; family CAYSRM01; genus CAYSRM01. The sequence continues at coordinate 863 of CAYTRK010000364.1, read as the reverse complement.
TTCCGCCCCATGCTCTCAGCCGTTTCTCTGGTTTTCCTCTTTTTTGCCATGCAACATCTTTGCCAATTTCTCCGGCTGATTCAAGCGCATAGCCCGCATATCTCACAGAATTTGTCTCGGCAACAATTCGCATTCGTGATTCCATTGAATTCACTTGTGAAAACACGAGAATTTTTAGCCCGCCCCCAACGTCCATTTGCAGCCCGGTTGTCAAGAAATTGTCAGAGGATTGTTATTTTATTTTCACTTCTGCAGCAACCGGCGAAATGGTTTTTTTCTGGCATGACCTATGCTCATGAAAGTAATACCCTCGGTCGGCCCGGTAAGAGAGGGTCACCGATATAGACGTAACTTCCTGGTTGCAGCGATCCAACGAAACCGGGCTGACCGAAGGGCTCCATCCTCAACCAGATTTATGTTGCAGCATCCCGGCATTACCCATTATACTTCCACTCCTTTATTTGGTTGATCCTGCCTTAGTCGGCTGACAGGCGGATCGCATTATACACACAGAAAGGAGAAATCAATGGCAGCCAAGATAGACAAAGAAAAATGCACAGGCTGCGGGCTATGCGTGGATGCCTGCCCTGTGGAAGCTATTTCAATGAATGACGACGATAAGGCCGAAGTCGACGTGGCCACCTGCACCGAGTGCGGCGTATGCGTCGACGAGTGTCCTAATGACGCTATAAGCCTGGAATAGTATCGAAAAGATCAAAAAAAAGTCCGGCCGCCTTGCGGTAGCCGGACTTTTTCATTTCGAATTCACATGATTCAGGCATATTTTTTATGCCTCCTCAGCAGAATATGTGGGTTAATTCGGTTCTTTATATGTACCCGAAACGACACTCCTCCCGTCTCGG
>CAYTRK010000363.1:0-2400 GCA_964440205.1 uncultured Victivallaceae bacterium | reverse complement strand
CAGACCGCTGACGTTCCTCGGTTTGCCCATCGAACAAGGCAACGAAAAAATCTTTTCGACCAGTTTCTGCACCCCCCCGAGATGAGCGCCGCCGCCCACCAGAATTACCCCCGCCCCGGCCTGCTTCAACACAGCCGGGTCCATACGCTTTTTGACCATGCGCAGTATCTCCTCTACCCGCAGGTTTATCACCGTGTTCAAAGACTTCAAGGACACATTTTTTCCGGAAAATCCCACCTCGGCAGGAAGGGATACGCGTTTGGCGGCAGACAACGAATCGATCACCGCGGAACCGTGCTCCCTCTTCAGGCGTTCAGACTGCGCAAGAGGAATATTGAAAGCCTGCGCAATGTCGTTTGTCACATGGTCGGCGCCTACTCCCAGGGAACCGGCTTCGGCAACAACACTGCCCGCATACGCAAGATAATCGGTCGTTCCGGCGCCAAGATCAATAACCAGAGCCCCTCTTTTCTTCTGCTCCGGACTAAGCACCGCGAGGGCCGAACATAAGCCGCTGAAGGCTACGTCGTTGACGTCCATAGGTACGCTTTTTACCACTCGCACGGTATTGTGCTGCCTGCTGCGCACTCCGTGCAGAATCAGCATGTCAAGAGACAACTTCGCCCCTTCCATACCTTCGGGACGAAGAACCTCGTGCTCCTCGTCAACCCAGAAATGCCGACATATAGTATGCAGTATCTCCCGATCCGGCGGCAGATTAACCGCCTTGGCAACAGCCATCACCTGATCAACATCATCCTCTGAAATCTCTCCGTCCTGATCCAGCACCGGTACCGAGCCGCGGTTAACAAACCCTTCGATATGTCCCCCGGAAACCGCAAGATGCACCTGGCGGATCGCAACCTCGCTGCTCTCCTCCGCTCCCTCTATGGCTCCCCGGGCACAGATGACAGCATTCTCAAGATCTATTATCTCCCCCTTGCGAACCCCCTTTGAAGGATGCTTGCCTATCCCTGTTATGAGAATCTGGTTTCCCTCGCGAACCTCGCCAACCACCGCAACGGTCTTGGACGTTCCTATCTCTAAAGCTACTATTGGCGGTATTGTCATTTGTTTTCAGCAATCAATTCAAAAAAAGTCCTTGGTCCATCACCTTCGGTAAAATTCTTAGTTCTTCGTTCCCGGTTCTTAGTTCTGCAAGTCTGCCACCCCACATTCCCCCTCCTCCGCCCTTACGAACGCACGAACACACCAACTCACATCCCCTCGTCCCGTTCCCCCCTTCCCCCTCACGGCTTTGATCTGATGTCGTCGAGCGTAAGATCAAACCGCGTCTGACGGTGTCCCCTCGGAGTTGCCAGAACTCTAACCCATTCCCGAAGCTTAGCTTCAAGCCGGTTTCGAGACTTCTTCGTATTTTCGCGCATTCCCTCCCAGTTAAGGCGGGCAAATTTTCCGCTGGCGAGACGGACAATAAGATAATCTTCGTTGTCAGCTTCTATGGAAGAAACATCCAGGCTGATATCGTGCCGATCGCACATCTCAACCACTTCAAGCGCCGCAGCCACCTGCCCCCGCGCTTTCTTGCCCGGCCGAAGCTCGCGTGCTTCATTTCCCAGAATAAACGGCAAGCCCTGCATCCTGCGCATTGGCACAAAAACATGCCCGGCGCTATCAATTGCATACCCGCCCCTGAACCCGACCCTCGCCATCGGCATCCTTTCAGAAACATTGATAACCATCGTGTCGGGAAGAATACGGGCAATTTCAAGATTCCTGATATTGGGAACATTGTCCAATACTTTTTGCCGTACGCCGGATATATCTACGGCAAAAAGATTCGTGCCTTCGGATATACCCGTGTACTCGCGTATCCTGGCTTCCTTTATCGCCCGCCCCCCGCGAATTACCAGGTGTTTGATCTCATACCTGCCGTTGTTCCAGAAAAGAGCCCCGCTGACCCACCTGAGACCAAAACCAAGAAGAACCATCAGAGCAATTACAAGCACAGTAACACTGGAAACAATTCTGGTCCTTTTATTCTTCGCCGCCCGTTTCCGGTTCAACTTCGCGTTAACGCTCAAGACAGGTGTTTTGTAATTGCCCCGGGTTTTGCCCTTGAATCTCCTGCCCACAAAATCTTCATCATCAAGAAACATATCATTCTCCGTTACAATTGTTCCAATCGTTAAAGCAAAGTGGAAAAACACTGATCTTCACTCATCTTCTCTTATCCAATCCCCCGCCCTTTTTCGCGCCCATTGCGCCTTTCATAGTTTTAAATCACCTTTTCCTTCCCCTCCCCACGTCCCACGTCCTACGTTCTACGTCCTCTCACATCTTTGTGTTCTTTGAGCTCTCTGTGGTTACCTTTTTCTTCCCATTGTAGGAGGCGAACCCCCGTTCGCCGAATTCGCCGATCAGGGGATCGGCTCCTAC
>CAYTRK010000362.1:0-2417 GCA_964440205.1 uncultured Victivallaceae bacterium | reverse complement strand
TGCCCCGCAGGCTTCGTTGTCCCGGGAGCTTCGCACAAAGAAATTGCTTTCGATGCACGTCCCGGTAGGATACCGGCAGCAGAATGCCGGGTTAATAGGTAAAATAGTATATATTAACAAATACTTATACGACTTTCACGTCGCACTCGTCGTGGTAGGGATACCGGTTACCCGGCACCCCCCACACAGTCCCGGACGTGCGGTTTTCCCGCATCCGGTTCCTCGGTTGTACTCGTTTCCGCGTCGGTTTATCTCAGCGCAACCTGGTGCAAACGTTTTCTTTCCGTCGGTCTCGGCCGGGGCACACGGTTCTGGTTCAGGATTCGTATGAACTTTTCCCAGTTACAGCTTTTCCGCTGACTTCTTCGGTTCAGCCATTTCTGAGTGTACCGAATGACCTCTCGATAAAACAACCATACGGCGCGGGAATTTCCCCGCACATAATAATAGTTGTAGTGCCCGATCAGCTTCTTTTTCAATGACTCAAAGAACTCCTGTTTCGGCAGATGGCGGGCGGCCTTGATCCAGGCTTTAATCCGACGAAGCGCCCCTTGCAGTTTGGCAGGGGCGGTTCTGCGCATCACCCGCGGGGTTCCGCTCCTGTCCTTGAACCAGAAAAATTCAAAACCAAGGAATGTAAAGGTGCGGCCTCTTTTCCTGCTCGGATGGAAACGGCTGAACCGAATAATCTTCGTCTTGCTCGGTTCCGTTTCCAGCCCGTATTTGCCGAGTCTTTTCGGAAGGACCTTGTAAAATCGTCTCGCATCTTCCCGGTATTGAAAGGCGCAAACCCAATCATCGGCGTACCGGCACATGATCGCCCGGCCTCTGAGGTTTGGTTTGACCACATCCTGGAACCATTCATCCAGCACGGTGTGCAGGTAAAGATTGGATAGAATGGGTGAGACGATGCCTCCCTGCGGGGTGCCGGTGACCGGATGCTTGACGTATCCGTCCGGCTCCAGAATCCCGGCTTTGAGCCATTTTCGAATCAGATGAACAAACGCCTTATCGTTGATTCGGGTCGCCAGGATTTCGAGTAGCTTCTCGTGGTCGATGTTATCGAAATATCCTTTGATGTCCGCTTCCACGATGTATCCGAAAACGCCGAATTGCAGTTGAAACGTAAGATCACTTACTGCGTCTTTGGCGCCCCGTTTCGGGCGGTATCCGTAGGAACAATCGAGAAATGCCGGCTCGTAAATGGCTTCCAAAATCATGGCCGCCGCCTTCTGAACAATCTTGTCCTCCAGCGCCGGTATGCCCAAAGGTCGTTTCTTGCCGTTATCCTTCGGTATGTAGTGTCGCTTGACCAGTTTCGCCCGGTACTGTTTCTGCTTGAGCCGCCGTGCCAATATTTCGATGTTTCTGTCCAGATTGGCTTCGTAGGCTTCTACGGTGATGTCGTCGTCGGCGATGGCGGATTCTTTGTTCAGTTTTTGCCACGCCAGATGCAACATCTCCGCATTCAGCAGTCGATACAGGTCCCGAAAGCGATGTTGCGGATTGAGACTCGCCGTTTTCACTATTCCCCGCAAGGCAGTTGGCACATGGATGTCCGATCCTGCTGTGTCCGGCATGTGTGTCTTTTGCGGGCTGCGTACTTCCGTCAAGTCCTTCACCATGTAGTGGGCTTTCCCCACCTCGGATTACTATGCTTGATACGACTCCCACCCGGCCGGGGTTCTTCCGCTTTCGCCTCGGTTCCCTTTCCCGGCCTTTCATGAACGTAGGATTCCGGATAGTTCCGTTTCCGGGTTTCCCCTGAGTGCCTCAATACCGTCATTCCATATTCATGCCCGGGGGTCGGGTGGGCCTCCCGAGTTCTTGTGTGCGTCTTTTCATACATGCCACGGCTTGAGAACTCCGCCGGTCCTTCACATCCTCGCCGTATGCCGGAACGTAGGCTCGTGTTTGTCTTCTCCGTTTCTGACTGGTTTCCCGTCAGTGCCACAATATCCTCGCCATATTCCGCCATTAACGGATGCTCTTGTATTGCCTTCGGTGCACGTTAAAACCCTCGGCGACCGGAACATGCTTATTTCGGAGCTATACCGGCACTTCAGGGAGCGCGGTCTCCCCTGCGGCCTGCATGATTCTCTGTGTACGCTTCGTGTGGGTCGTTCGACGGTATGTCTGTCCTTCCCAATCACGCAACACTCGATACGGGTGGGTGGCTAACCCTTACCCGACCAGGACTTTCACCTGGCAAGACGCACCAAGCTTCGCTTGGCGCGCTAACGATGCGGTCAGGGGCAGCAAGGGCTTCCAGCGACCTTTGTAAATGACACAAAGTTGGCTGAAGCACTGATTTCAATAGCAACCCGGCCATTGCTGTCCTTCTGGGCTGCAAGGTTACGAGTGCTAAGATTCAATTAGTGTAACGCCCAACCCCCAAAACAGTTACAAAATAGTGT
>CAYTRK010000361.1:0-2427 GCA_964440205.1 uncultured Victivallaceae bacterium | reverse complement strand
TCGCAGTGGCGCTATCCGCGCTCGCAACAGGAATTTTGTGAGATATGCGGGTTAGCCTGATCTATTTGCGTGCCGGGTAAGTCTGTACGAACACCGGTTAATCTGTTTTTCCTTCTGCAGGAATATAATTTCGAAGTTTGTCTTTTCTTGTGGCGCCGGTTCGTAAGGCGCTATTTCATCGAAATACGGGCATACTGCGAACATCTCTGTTATCCATTGGAAGTAATCGGTATGATCCGTGGCGATGTGGACTTCTCCGCCGGCTTTCAGTGTCTTTGCCAGCGAAACCAGGAAACTCTCCTGGAACAATCTTCTACGATGGTGGCGCTTCTTTGGCCACGGGTCCGGGAACAGGATAAAGAAAGCGTCTACGGAATTATCCGGGATCAGATATTCTACTGCGTAAGAAGCCTCTATTCTCAAAAGAGCCACATTGTTGAGGCCGTGTCGCGTGACCTTGCTGACGGCTCGGCGTAGGCGTTTGAGCATACGATCGATTCCAAGGAAATCCGTATCCGGTTTTGCCTTTGACCTGGAAAGCAGGAAAGAACCCTTGCCGCAACCAATCTCCACCTCAAGTCGGCGTGAGCAAATCTGTGAGGAGGACATGCCCGACCGGCTCGGGAAAATCGAGGCAGGGTCAAGTTTTTCCGTCCAGCTCTCCAGCTCAAGTATCGCAGATTGTTCCGTGGTCATAATATCGTAAAACCATTGTTCGCATCGTCTTTTTTGATCGGGATATGTAGCCAAACCAACCAGACAAGTCAAGTTTCTGTGTAAACCGGTCACCGGTTTTAACTCGCATATCTCACAAAATTCCTGCTGCGAGCGCGGATAGCGCCACTGCGAGGTTATGAATTGGCAAAACTCCAGATTGCAATGCGGGTTAACCCTGCCGAAATGGCTGGCAAGCCCGCTTATAAACTGTAGAAAAACATAGGAGAATTATCTTGCGAACACGTTTGGTCTGTTTTATATTTATATAAACATGAATAAATCAAGAATAACACCTCAGGCCGATCCGGCTGTTATTGGTCGGAACATAAGACGTATTCGCCGCGCGAAGCACATGAAACAATATGAGCTTGCGCATCGAGTCGGGATAAAGCCCGGCCCTATGAGCGGCATCGAAAAGGGTCACAACATTCCCTCGGGTCGCGTTCTCTTTGCCCTTTCCAGGGTGCTTGGTATTTCTGTGGATGCTTTTTTCGCTGAACTGGACTATGAATTTATCCCGCAATATCATCGTGGCGATGGTGTAAAGGGAAGCCAGCCTGTGCGTCAGTGTGCCGGACCGGTAAGCACTCGGATGACATGCGAAGCCGAAGGCATGTCTGAAGAAGTTCGGGAAATGTGCCGGCGTATTATGGAAGCCTACCTTGCGCTCGAGGATATTTGCGGTGCGCATAAGCAGGCGATGATTCCGCTTGATCTTCCTTTTTTCTGTCAGGAGCCGGGATTCGAACAGCTCGCCAACCAGGTGCGGCAGGTTCTCGGGATAGGGCAGGCTGTGGTTTTCGATTATCTGGAGCTTTTTGAGAACGCCGGGCTCAGGGTTGTCTTCTGTTCTTTTCCTGAAAGATTCCAGAGTTGGTCGTATTACGATGATGAGAACGGAAACGCCTTCTTCTTTATCCGATCGCGTATGAACGTTGAGAGACAGATCTTCAGGCTGATCTATGAGCTTGGCCGTATTTATTTGTACACTCATTACGGTATGCACCGGATGGAGCAGGAATACGGCATGGCTTCACGGAGGAAAGAGGTGGAGCGTTCGGCGCGGAAGTTTGCGGCCTTTTTTCTTATGCCCGCGATGGGTGTTCGCTCGACAGTAAGGCAACTCGGGATTGATTGCGACCAGTGGTCATATGATCTCTTGCTTCGCATAAAGCACCGGTTCGGTGTTTCCGCGGAATCCTTCGCAATTCGGCTCGAGGAGCTTGATCTGATTGAACCTGAGCTGGCTGCTGATTTCAAGTTGCGGATTCACAGGCACTATGCCGACACCAACTATGCTGAGCCTGACTCTTCGCGCCGGGCGCTTTCTCCCAATGGCCGGTTAGGCGACCTTATGCTGTGCGCAGAAAGCAACGAAGAATACCGCGACGAGCGCCGCCAGTGGAAAGAATTGCTGAGCAATCACTGCGAAATATAAACCACAAATAAACACTAGTGCACATCGGAGGATGGAGCCGCGGATGTGCAATGTCAGAGGGACTACAGAGCCCAAAGAACGACGTAAACTATGCAAACGCGGATAGCACAACGGAATAGCAAACCCATTCTTCGAGGAACCGGATGCGGTAGTTCCGCACGTCCGGCTCTGTGGGGGTGCGCAAGTCGCTGTTAAACAGCGGTTTGCGCTACCCGATCAATCGACATTTATGATTGACAGGGGTGATGCTTGATGGTTTTATGCAACGGCTA
>CAYTRK010000360.1:0-2432 GCA_964440205.1 uncultured Victivallaceae bacterium | reverse complement strand
CAAGCAATTTATGGATCGTGTGTTTGTTGGGGAGAGGGGGGGGGAAGAGGGGGCGATTAAGCTTGAAAAATTGTAGGCTGGCGGGTATTTAGGGGCGTTTACGTTCGGGTTTATTTTTAAAACGAGGGGTGCGGCATTTGGAGTGTGGAGATGTTGGGTTCCGGATTAAGAATACTTATTACTGGTGGCGCTGGGTTTGTGGGCTCAAGCCTGGCCTTACGCCTTCGCGAGGCCCGTCCGGAGGACCGGATTGTCTGTATGGACAACCTGCACAGGAAGGGTTCAATTTTGAACAGGAAGCGGCTTGAAGATGCCGGTGTGGCATTTGTTAAGAAGGATGTCCGGGATTCTACCGCGTTTAAGATGCCACGTTTTGACCTGATAATAGATGCTGCCGCTGAGCCTTCGGTTGTGGCGGGAAAGAGCGGGGAGAGCGGCTATGTGGTCAACACGAACCTTACGGGGACTTTAAACACGCTTGAGGCTGCTAAAACGTGGTCTTCCGCGATGCTCTTTATTTCCACCAGCAGGGTATTTCCTTTGAAGTATCTGAGGGCGATAAATCTTGAAGAGGGGTCTTCGCGTTTTGAGCTTTCGTCTGTTCAGGATGTGCCTGGAGTATCTTTGCGTGGAATCTCGGAGGATTTTCCTCTTCGCGGGCCCCGGACGCTTTACGGGGCAACGAAGTATGCTGCTGAGATTATGGTGGAAGAATACAGCAGGCAGTTTGGTCTGGAAGCGTTGGTTGACCGGTGCGGTGTGCTTGCAGGTCCATGGCAGATGGGCAAGGTTGACCAGGGGGTTGTTGCTTTGTGGGTTGCGGCGCATCATTATAACATGCCTCTATCTTATATAGGATACGGGGGCAAGCAGGTGAGGGACATTCTTCACATCGATGATTTTGCCGACTTGGCGCTCACTCAACTTGAGGATAGGTCGCGTTGGCAAGGGCAGGTATGGAACGTCGGGGGAGGTATGGCCGGCAGCGTATCGCTCATTGAACTGACCGAACTTGCGAGGGAGGCAACGGGGAAGTATGTGGAAATCGGTTCGGTTCCGGATGTTCGAGAGGGCGATGTGCCGTTGTTTTTTACTGACTGCACGAGGATTTCGGAGGAATGGAACTGGTGGCCGTCCAGTACGCCGGCACAGATTGTTGCAGACACGGCCGGATGGATCAAGGATAACGAGGACAAACTGAAAACAATATTCAAGAGGTAGACATGGGAACTGTAATAGTCACCGGCTCATGTGGTCTTGTCGGGAGCGAGGCGGTCAGGTTTTACGCTGGAGAAGGTCATGTTGTGGTGGGGATTGACAATGACATGAGGGCAAGTTTTTTCGGTCCGGAGGGTTCCACCGCCTGGATGCGGCAAAAACTGGAAGGGGAATATTCCAAATACATTCACAGGAACATAGATATAAGAGACAGTGATGCGGTGGACCGGGTATTTTCGGACCACGCCTCGAATGCGGAAGCAATAATACATACTGCCGCTCAGCCTTCGCACGACTGGGCTGCTTCTGATCCATGCATGGATTTTTCGGTGAACGCGACTGGCACGCTTGTTTTGCTTGAGGTTGCCCGCCGCAGATGTCCGGATGCGCCTTTTATTCATGTTTCCACGAACAAGGTATATGGCGACACGCCTAACCGCCTGCCCCTGGTGGAGCTTGAAACGAGATGGGAACTTGACGAGAGTCATCCTTACTACCTGCACGGAATTGACGAACAGATGTCTGTAGACCAGACGAAGCACAGTCTTTTCGGAGCTTCAAAACTTTCCGGGGATGTCCTGGCGCAGGAGTACGGCAGATATTTCGGAATGAATGTTGGTATTTTCAGGGGAGGTTGTTTGACAGGGCCGGCTCATTCGGGAACACAGCTACACGGTTTTCTTTCGTATCTTATGAAATGCGCGGTATCCGGGAGAGAGTACACGGTATTCGGATACAAGGGCAAGCAGGTCAGGGACAACATCCACAGCAGGGATCTGGTAAGGGCTTTTGAAGAATTTCGGCGCAATCCTCGTCCTGGCGAGGTATACAATATTGGAGGTGGGCGTTACAGCAACTGTTCAATGAACGAGGCCATTGCCATGTGTGAGCGGATAGCGGGCAGGAAGATGAAAGTTTGCTACAGCGACGATGCCCGCATTGGGGATCACGTCTGGTGGATAAGCAGTATGGAGAAGTTCAGGAATCACTATCCGGCCTGGACATGGACATATGATGTGGAAGCGATTCTGGAAGAGATTTACGAGGCGTGTGCGGGTCAATTGCATGGCGGGAACCCATCATAATGCCGGCGAATTTCTCTGATGACTTCAGTTAATGCCCTTTTCCTGTCTTGGGTTACGGGATGAATGATCTGAGGGTTTAACCCGCATATCTCACAGAATTCCTGCTGCGAGCGCGGATAGCACTACTGC
>CAYTRK010000359.1:0-2453 GCA_964440205.1 uncultured Victivallaceae bacterium | reverse complement strand
TTACCATTAAATCAGCAACATCACGAATCTGCCCAAAGTCAGCATAGTTACCAGCACAGAGCAAGGCTAGTTCCATTATTCTTGACAGAGAAAGCCAATATAGTTCGATCGGCCCGTCCAGTTCCCTGGACGATTCCAGATGATCTAACTGATCTGATAGGAATTCCTCATTTAAATTATGATCAAAAACCTGATCAAGCAAATCTCTTTCTAAAAGCAACATATATTGGACCTATAGTCTGAACTATTGTCTTTGTCTAATAGATGAATATTGACAACTAGCCTCAATTTTGTACCGGTCCATTTCTTTTGTTCTTTAAAACAAAATCACTTCTAAATTATCCTTTGCTATTCATGAAGATTCCCTACACTACCAACAGCGATAGATTACTCTCACAGAGAAAATATGCAATACGTGCATATTCAAATAACCAATAAGAACGAAGAGTAACAGAGGCATGAAGCATGGCTCCTTTGTTATTTTCCTCTCGATTTTCAGCTTATTGGCTTCCTGTTTGAGTAGGCGACATAATTATCGAAGGTTTCGGCCTGCGAGCTTGATGCTCAATTTTTGCTTGCTATGCTAAGTCGTTGCCAAACCGATGCCCGTCAGCAAGAGGCAGAATTTAAGTTTTGTTCTTGTCGATGTACTCTCTCCTTACTTTATCACTAGTTGAGCGTACGTTTTTGGGTCATATGGCATTCAAAGAACAAACATGTCGTCACAATGGATTGACGTATCACTATCGGTGAGGAGTTATTGATGGTAATTGTTGGGTAACTTGCGGAAAATAATTGCTCAATTACGCATGGCTATAGAGAATATGCCTTCATGAGTCCGTTCACCGGGCTCACTTGCCTTTCTGCTACGAGGTCAGTCGGACTTCCGATGACCTCGCCATGTTACGACGGTGAAGGGTATGAAGACAATTCCCGTGCAGGAAGCGGTTGGCATGGTACTCTGCCACGACATTACGCAGATTGTTCCCGGGCAGATGAAAGGGCCTGTTTTCCGTCGAGGCCACATTGTTTCGGCTGACGATATTGAAACATTGCTTGATGTCGGCAAGGCCTCGCTCTATGTTTACGATCCGCGGGACGGATATGTTCACGAGGATGATGCGGCTCAGCGCATAGCCTGGGCCGCGGCCGGACAGGGAATCATCCTGAGTCAACCGACCGAAGGGAAGGTCACCCTTTCCGCCGCCCGCTCCGGTTTGCTCCGTATCGACGTACCGGGCCTGAACCGGCTGAATACCCTCGAGGAAGTCGCCTTTGCCACTATCCACACCCATCAGGTGGTAACAGCGGGTCAGATCCTGGGCGGTACCAGGGTCATTCCCCTGGTAGTCCTCGAGGATTTGGTCTGCCTGGCTGAAGGGATTGGTCGCCAGCACCTGCCCCTTATCGAGGTCGCTCCCCTTAAAGCGGCCCGCGTCGGTATCGTCACCACCGGCAGCGAAGTCTTTCACGGCCGGATCAAGGACGGGTTTGGCCCGGTACTGCGGCGCAAATTTGATGACTTGGGTTGCACGCTGGAGGAGCAGGTCTTTGTCTCCGATCAGGTTGATCTGACTGTGGCGGCCGTCATGTCCCTGCGCAGGCATGGTTACGACTTGATTTGCGTCACCGGCGGGATGAGCGTCGATCCCGACGACCAGACCCCTGCCGCCATCCGCGAGACCGGTGCCCGCATCGTCACCTACGGGGCGCCGACGTTCCCCGGTGCCATGTTTATGCTCGCTTATCTCGATGACACTCCCATCGTCGGTTTGCCCGGGTGTGTCATGTATCACCGGGCCAGTATTTTCGATTTGGTTATTCCTCGGCTGCTGGCCGGGGAGACCGTTACCCGAAAGGACATTGTGCGGCTCGGGCATGGTGGTTTGTGCGCGGGGTGCCCTGAGTGTCGATACCCCATCTGTTCGTTTGGCAAGGGATTCTAACGGATCTTTGGTCTTAACTATTCGCCCGGAAGTTTTTCGGCCGATTGTGTTGAAGGAAGAAATGAGCCGGACTTCCCCGGCTTCTGCTATTGTCTACAATCAAGGAGGGAATTCTCATGATCAGTAAAGTAGTCAAGATCAACGGTAATGAGATCCGAGTCATTGCGCCGGCGGATGCCATGTTGGCTGAGGTACTCCGAGAGCAGCTAGGGCTGACGGGAACCAAAATCGGCTGCGGTCAAGGGCAATGCGGGGCCTGCTCAGTGATTTTAAACGGCAAGCTGGTACGCTCCTGCATCACCAAGTTCAGCCGTGTAGGTGAGGGTGACGAGATAATTACCGTGGAAGGGGTGGGTTCACCCGAGGATTTGCATCCCATTCAGTTGGCATGGATCGCTCATGGTGGCGCTCAATGTGGCTATTGTACCCCGGGATTCATCACCTCTACCAAGGCCCTGCTGGACAGTAACCCCAATCCCTCCCGGGAGGACGTGCGAGATTGGTTTC
>CAYTRK010000358.1:0-2457 GCA_964440205.1 uncultured Victivallaceae bacterium | reverse complement strand
ACGTACTTCAAGGCAAAGAGTCGCCAACGCCGTCGCGACAAAACTGTTTTCTCCGACTTTTGTAGGATAGCTACCATCTGACTTTTGCTCCGCAAGTAGTTTTGGCATAAATTGCCTTCGAAATTCGAACCATGGTTTCCCTCCTTCAGATAGCCTTGCAAGACATGTCAGGTAGACACTCAGATATCCATCAACCGTCTTTGGCGCTTTATCGTATGTGTTCTTTCGGTATTTCCTGACAGTAGCACTGTGACGGGATGTCCAGTTTGGTTGTTTAATGTCTTCTGAGATCCGATTGAATGCCGCGAAATCCATCCAGATTGTCTCATCATCTTTCGATACAACTTTGGCCAATGCTCTGATTCTATCAACCACGTTTGTTTTCCCCTGGCTCCTTTCATTAGAGGAGGACAGTGCTTGATAATCCGATAATGCTACGGCTGTTACGATCCGAGATGCTGTTTCGGTCGGACTGGATTGCATGACCCATTGCTTCGCCTTTCTAACCGTTTCGCCAAATTCGTCTGAATATCCCGTCTCACCATGCCTCAGAAAGCTCAGGAGAACAAGTGGGGTTGCCAACTCCCGCTCTGAGTCCGTTCCCCAGCTGCCATTGGACTTCTGAGTATCCCTGAAAAGCTTAAGGCTACGACGAATAGCGCTAGTTTGAGATTCTTCGAGAGCACCAGTCTTTTCTTTTATTTTTAAGAATTTCTTCATTTTAACAGGTGAATCAACCATGCCCGAAACATGAAAAGAGTTGGTTTCCTCTGCCAGTCCCGGTAAGGCTAACGAGCAAACTGTAGAAAGAAACATTAGCAAAACCATCTTTTTCTTCATTTGTTTTACTCCTCTTCTAGGGACTCCCCGGAGGCTCTATTGATGGATTACTGATGCAATGCGCATCTCCGCCATTCCCATTATTGAACGGAGACGAGCCAACACCAGCTCCTGTTGGCACTATTTGAATTTCAACATTGCTTATTCCAATTGCGTTAAGGGCAGCTTTAACCCCATTAGTTAAATCGTTATAGAATGGCTCAAAGTATGACCTAGGAAGCAGAACCCTTTCGCCACCACTAGATCTAACGAATTGCATATTCACCATGTTGGGGAGAAAGGTGGGTATAGAGTTAGTGACAGTAGGGTCAAAAGTTACTGGAACATGCACGAATTCTGACTTAGAAATGCCTAAACCAGCCTCAAGGTCATCATAAATCGAATCAAGTTTTGCTTGGATGGCTGCTATATTAGCGGCGTAGGCTGTGTTTGTATATGTTGCCCGTGGGTCACTGAATACTTCCACTGGAGTATTTGAATAAGTGCAAAGAATATTTGTCGCGAGCTCAAGGTCAGCTACAAAGACCTTGAAAGAGTTGCTGTAAGGAATAAACGCCACTGCGTTGTCAACATGCGGTGTCTTCATCCATGTGTTGTCGAGTGTTACAATATTTCCCCCGCTTGGTTGAACGTTTTGGCGTTCCAGAAAATCTTTGTACACAAAGCTGGAGCCGCAAACAATGGTTCCATAAGGTCGAGGACTTGTCTCAGGGGTAACGACTAAGTCTCCAAAATTTCTATCAGATAGCTCCGAATAGAAAGCACGATTACTTGATACGAGCCCGCACAGATCTGGGGCCGTAGGCGAAGTTCCCAGAATGACTTGCATGGATCTGAAAACGGTTTGACTAACTGCGGTTCTCGTATAACCAAACTCTGCGTGATCCTGGATATAACACATGCTGGAACCACCATAGTCTGAAGCTTTGCGAACCGGGGCAATCCCTGAAAGCCCATTTGTAAATGCTGCGTAGATATCAGACACTACAGAAAAGGACACGAACACCTCATCCGCGTTTCCGTCATTCGGTCCTACAAAATAAGGGGCTGCAAGCACTCGGAATTCATCTGACCCCAATTCGATTTCCCCATTCCATAACGTAAACCTGACTATGGCATCCTTTCCATAGTTGATGCCTTCGATGCCCATTTCTTGACAACCAGAGCCTTCAAGCCATGTCTGTAAGGTCCCGTTGGTTATCCAGAAAGCGGCCCCGCCAGCCTGTCCCGTGCTCCTTTGAGGAAAGATACGTACCGCATCACTATAGGTGCCGTCTGTTGGGCTTATTGCTTGGAATTCTGCCACAAATGTAGCAGGAATCTTCTCGGCAGGCAGACCTAGGCAATCAATGGTGAACATACTAATGTCGGAAAGGTCAACTATTTCGTTGATTTGGGAATCAATCGCATCCGGTTCCCCATCACCATCGTCATCATCGAAATTCGGGACCACAACAAACCCTTTTGGCCCGGCAAAAGTTACGGTATTGGTTTCTCCGGGATCATCAGCAGGGTTTCCATCCCGGTTGTAATCACCGTTTATATTTATAGGGATAATAATTACCTCCACCATCCGCCTCGGCTCCCCGGAATCCACCACCTCATCCTCGTCCATGT
>CAYTRK010000357.1:0-2458 GCA_964440205.1 uncultured Victivallaceae bacterium | reverse complement strand
TCTTCCTCTCCCCTTCATCATTGAACATTCCGTGCTGGATATTGGATATTCTCCCTTTCCTTCCCCATTAGCGTTCATTAGTGTCCATTCGCGGTTCAAAACTCCTTATTTCCTTGTTCCCGCCCGCGCTATCAGGTAAAAAATCCGATATGATTCTGGATAATCAAAGCGCCGACAAAAAAGTCCACCAATGGATCTCCGAGTACACCAGGGACGGATCAATAGACGCCGTTACAGGCTACTTCACCGTCGGCGCCCTTGCATTCCTGTCAGATCAGATCAATGACCGCATAAACCGGTTCCGCTTCATCATCGGCGATATCGTAAGAACCGAGGTCACCGACGAACGACCGCTGGACCTGCTTAACGAATCCCTTACCGTCGACGGCGCGCTGAACCTCAAAGGAGCCGCGGTCAAAGCGGTTGAATTTCTCCGGCAGAACAAGGTGAAAACCAAAACCCTGGAACCGAACTTCTGTCACGCCAAATTCTGGCTGTTCCACGGCCCGGAAGCGCCCGAAAACTATTTTATTACCGGCAGCTCAAACCTCACAACCGCGGGTCTGGGCCTGAAGCCTACCCACAATATCGAGCTCAATTCAGTCGGGCAAGGAACCCATTCAGATTATAACGAACTGAAAAACTGGTTCTCGGACCTGTGGGAAAGGCCGGAGGCGTCTTTCAAAAAAACCGTCGGCGGACGCAAGGTCGATTTCAAGCAGTACCTGATCAATGAAATAAGCCGCATCTTCATCGAGTATACTCCCCGCGACCTCTACTACAAAACGCTTTTTGAAATGTTCGGCCACCCGCTCATGCAGTTCCAGGACGATCCTTCAGTCAGCCGCAATATAGGCCGCCTTGAACACAGCGAAATCTACAAGGCGCTCTACGAATTCCAGCAGAAAGGGGTCATAAGCCTAATCAAGATGCTCCAGACACACGGCGGGGCAATCCTTGCCGACGCTGTTGGCCTGGGTAAAACATGGAGCGCGCTTGCGGTGATGAAGTATTACCAGTCGCTTGGATACGACATTGTCCTGCTATGCCCCAAAAAACTGGATCATAACTGGCGCAGATTCCTGAAAAACCACGAGTCACGCTTCGAGAAGGATGAGCTGGACTACGTGATCCGCTATCACACCGATCTGCAGGATGACCGCCTCGAACGTCATGCCGACGGAATAAAAATGGATTTCTTCCAGAGACAAAGACCCAAACTCTTTGTTATTGACGAAAGCCATAACCTGCGAAACAGCAAGTCCAACCGCTACCGGTTCCTCGTAGATAACCTGCTGAAAAGGAATGACGAAGTCAAAGTCCTGCTCCTGTCGGCAACCCCCATCAACAACACGCTTCTGGATGTCAGAAACCAGTTCAAGCTGCTGGTCAAAGAAAACCCGCGCGGATTCAAAGAAACGCTCGGAATCGGCAACATCGATTCAGTATTCAAACTGGCAACACAGGCGTTCAAGGAATGGGGCGAAAAAGAAGAGCGCACACTCTCCTCGGTTCTCCACGCGCTGCCCCCGAAGTTCTTCACCCTTACCGACGCGCTGGTGGTCTCGCGCACACGCAGACTTATAGAGGGCCATACCGATCATCTGACTTTCCCGAAAAAAGAGCCGCCGCAGAATATCTTCCTGGAAGGCTCGATCATCGGCAAATACGATTCATTCGAGAAGTTCATTGACGCCTTCCCTAAATATTTCGCCGGCTATATGCCCGCCTACTACATCGAACAGGCCGAAAACATAAACGTGCTGGAAGACGAACGGCAGCGCGATTTCTTCCTGGCTAAAATGATGCAGATGCTGCTTGTTAAAAGACTCGAATCAAGCTGGCGCTCCTTCCAGACAACTCTGGAAAAAGTTCTGAAACATCACACAAAAGCCCTGAATAAAGTAAAAAAATACAAGTCCGGCCAGAAAAGCGATGACCACGAGATTACCTTCGCCGATTTCATTGACGCGGACGGGGAATGGGCCGACGAGGATCTTACCCTGGGCAAAAGAGCAATCCCCATCAGCGATATCGCCGAAGCCGGCAATCTGAATCGATTCAAGAACCACCTCGAAGATGATATCCGCCGCCTCGAAGACCTGGCCGCCAGCCTTGCGTGGTTCGAGAAACAGATGAATGACGAAAGAGAAAAGGGCAAACCATTTGACAGCCGCGACGAGAAGCTCGCCAAGCTTATGAACCTGATTCTCAAGAAACGGGACGCCGGACAAAACCGCGGAAACGAGAAGATGCTCATCTTTACCGCCTACACCGACACCGCCAAATACCTCTACAATCAGCTTCTGGCGCGCGGATTCACCCGCATAGCTGTTGTTTCCGGCTCCGAAAGCCTGGTATGGGACGATATACACGCCCACACAAACTTTGAACCGATCCTGGAACGATTCGCCCCATGCACAAAGCTCTTTATAGAACGCGAATGGCCCGATTTTCA
>CAYTRK010000356.1:0-2465 GCA_964440205.1 uncultured Victivallaceae bacterium | reverse complement strand
TCCGCATGCCTTCGTCGCCGTCGGCAGCGGTTACGACATGATATTTGCGCAACCGGAGATTCATGGCCAGACCCTCTCGAAGCGAACGGTCGTCTTCGATCAAAAGTATCTTTTCCTTGTTGTCTTTGTTGGTTGATGCTTTGGGGTTCATTTCTTTTGACCTGTTACAGGCAAAGTTATGGTGAAAGTTGAGCCTTTGCCTTCAGAACTCCGGATATCGATGGTTCCGTTATGTTGGTTGACAAGATATTTTGTTATAGCCAGGCCGAGTCCCACGCCGCTGGTATTGCTTTTGTCGCTGCTGCCTCGATAGAATGGCTGAAAAACATGTTTTACTTCGGCCGGCCGCATTCCGTAGCCGTTGTCTTCCACCTGGATTATTACTGATTGATTTGTATCGTATGCGCGCACGGAGATTTTTTTGTTTTTGCCTGTGTACTTGTACGCATTGGTCAGCAGGTTCAGTATTACTGTATTGAGCGCCGTATGGTCATGATCGACAGGAGTTTTCGAATCAAGCGACGAGGAAAACGTGATTTCTTCGGTATTTACCATCAGCTTGAATCTCTCAATGGCGCTGTTTATTGCCTGTGCTACAGGCTCTTGTTTCATGTTGAGCTGCATGGCATCCTTTGACGAGGCTCTCCATGTTAACACCTTATCGACCATCAGATCGAGCCACTCGGCGTCCCGGAGGATCGTATTCAGGCACTGAGTTCTGTGTTCACGGTTTGCTGCAACTTCGTCGGATTGCAAAGTCTGGGCATAAAGTTTGATGGCGCTCAACGGTGTGCGGAATTCGTGCGAGACAGTTGCCACGAAATCTGCCTGACGCCGGGCCAGGCGTGCTTTTCTTCCTGTCAGAACAACGGTTATCAGGGCACTGCCGGCGGCAGCCATAGCGAAGGATATCATGAGAACTCCGGTTACGATGCCGCCCACATCGTGAGCTATGACAATGGAGACAATACCCACGGCAGTGGCAAGCATTACCGGCAGCAGAACGCCGAGAGCTACCAGCATTATGACGCCGGTGAGATTAAGATTTAGCCGATATCGTTTCATTTTGTATATCTTAGAATAACAGATATAAAAAGGTCGTCCATTCAGAAGATATGGAGAATACGCGACATTACGCGGGCTTGTAGAAGTTTGTGCAGACACTGCGTGTTTGGTCAGGGTGCTTGCGGCGCGTTTGCTTGTCTACAGCCGTTGGATATAACTTTTGCTTTTCGTCAGGAGCATTGTCCATCCACATCTTCGTCCCGATCGTTGTCGACGAAGATCGGGACAATGGTGGCGCCGGATCAGATGGTTTCTGTCACATGCAGTTCGCATACTTTCCGGAAATGATAACCGTAGATACTGAGGATCACTGCTTCCGGTATCAATCTTGGACGCCGGAACTGAGTCCATGCCAGAAGTTTCCAGTACTGCCATCTTTCCTTCCCGACGATGCCTATTTTGTAGAAAGATCGGATCAGCGCCATAATATGGGAAAACTGAAGGTTCCCGCGTATCTTAGGCGGTTCATAATCTTTCAAGAAGGTCTTGAGCCTCGAATAATAGTGTTGCGGGGAGTATATGTGCTGGAGGATTTCCCTGTATCCTTCCAGTAGCGGGTCCAGACCCATTGTTGGAACAATATTGGTTGTGCCGTCCACGTTGTCACCGGAGGATTCTCCGATCAAACGCCCCGCTTTCTTCATCCTGTCGAAAAGCCGTGTCCCCGGAGGCGCCTGAAGAAGCCCTACCATAGCTGTGGTAATACCGCTTTTCTGGATGAATTCTATCTGTTTTTTGAAGACTGACGGGCCGTCGTTATCGAAGCCTACGATAAATCCGGCCTGGACTTGTAAGCCGGCTTTGTGCATGCGTTTTACGTCTTCCAAGAGGTTGCGTCCTTTATTCTGTTCCTTGCTGCATTCAGAAAGGCACATGTCATCAGGGGTTTCTATTCCAATGAACACTTTATTGAAGCCCGCCTTTCCCATAAGACTCATAAGCTCCATGTCATCAGCAAGATTTATGGAAGCTTCTGTGAAGAAGGTGTTGCCTTTCTTGTCTCTGCGCCAATCTATAAGCTGAGGCAAAAGTTCCTTCTTAAGAAATGATTTCTTCCCGATAAAGTTGTCGTCCACAAAAAATACGTCACCGCGCCACCCTAGTGCGTATAGAGAGTCCAGCTCTGTGATAATCTGTTTGGCTGACTTCGTGCGTGTTTTGTGGCCGAACAACGCTGTCACATTACAGAAATCGCAGTTAAAGGGGCAGCCGCGGGAAAACTGTATTCCCATGCTTCCATATCTTTTAATGTCAAGCAGTTCCCACATTGGCGCGGGGGTCTTTTCCATCTGCGGGAAACCTTCCTTGGTGTAAACCCGCTTCGGCGCGCCGTTCTCGAGATCGCGGAGGAAATCCGGGAGTGTGAGTTCGGCTTCGTTAAGCACGAAATGATCCACCTC
>CAYTRK010000355.1:1483-2481 GCA_964440205.1 uncultured Victivallaceae bacterium | reverse complement strand
CTTATGATCATAGTTTAAAAGGCAAGGCCGCGGATACTTTCAGCGCAATCCAACCGATGCTTCTCCCTTTTTTATTGGTGGGAATCGTCATGCTTTCGCTGCGGAAAGACTGGACAAGGGTTGAAATTGTAGGCGGCATAGGTTTCTGCTTTAATGCCGCCGTCTTCTGGGGACTCAGTCCCTACCTCAGCACACGACACATTGTAAGCGCCTATCCGTTACTGTTACCGATCGTCGGCTACGGGGCAGCAGCGTGTGTACAATGTATCAGCCGGAATGATAAGCGGAAAAAATTTGAGTGGACACTGTGGACGGTGGGCGTGGTCGGTGTGCTGATGCTGGCGGGGAAAGGTTTAGCGGGTGTACGGCACTCGCTGCAGGGAGACAGCTACTACACGGAGTACAAAGTGGGGCAATGGCTAAAGCGGCATACGGGTGAATTGGACGTCAATACAATGCCGATAAGAACCCAGGAAAGGCTGCGTCACGATAATTATTTGAATGGCCGAAGCTTCTGTATCGCGGCGCCCTCTCCGCCTTACTCAGTCTGGGCGAGGGCAGAATTTGTAAAACCAGGTATAGCCGGCTGTTCAAGCACGAAAGATATAAAGAAGTTAGGCGCCGATGTACTCGTCGTGGATGACGAATTCCGGGAAGACTATAAGGATTTCGAGCTCGAGTCTTCACAAATGACGAAAGTGAAGACAGTCGAAAACACTGACGTTTACCTTTTACGTGAGGATGAAAGTCCGCGGAGGGACTGATCGGCAGGAGGTCAGAGGCAGGAGGTCGGAGGTTGGAGGTCAGAGGTTGGAGGTCAGAGGTCGGAAGCCGGAGGTCGGAGAGCGGGAGTCAGAGGTGGGCTATCTATTTCCCTCTTGTGTTATCTGTGTTGATGATTAAAGGTTTGGGGTTGTTTATCATGCTGCCAAGCATCGCACCGACAGATGCGCTCTCATTGCACAAATGCTCGTGCTTCTCGTTGTCGATGTAGTTGG
>CAYTRK010000355.1:0-1459 GCA_964440205.1 uncultured Victivallaceae bacterium | reverse complement strand
CTGCATCATTCCCGCCTTTTCGATCTCAGGCCTCCGCTCTCCGACCTCTACCGGCTTCCTCGCATCAGAAGCGGCACGGTTTTTAAAAGTATACAAAAATCGAGGCGGAGTGAAAGATGACGAATATAATAAAGATCATACTCCAGTTTCCGCTTTGCATCCTCCTCTGATTCGCCGTAGCGATAATTGATCTGGGCCCAACCGGTAATACCGGGAGGAAGAAGGTACCTATAATCATAATACGGGATGCGTTTCACCAGGTCACGGGTAAATTCAGGACGTTCCGGCCGGGGGCCGACCAGCGTCATCTCCCCTTTCAGGACATTCCAGAACTGAGGGAATTCGTCCAACCGCGTTGAGCGTAGGAGTCGGCCCACCCGTGTGATCCGTTTGTCCCTCTCTGACGCCCATTGAGGGCCGTTCTCTTCGGCGTTCTGATACATCGTCCGGAACTTGCAAAGCGTAAAAGGCTTTGCCCGATAGCCATCACGCACTTGCCCGTAGAATACAGGCCCTCTGCTCTCCAGCTTAATCAAGAGAGCCACGAATGGCAAAAACGGTAGTACCAAAATGAGAGCAATAGAAGACAGCGTCATATCAAGACAACGCTTACTGAAAAATATGGGCGCATTCCCGGGAAGCAATCGCAGCGAGGCAACTTCTTCCAGTGTGGCAAGATCGAGGACGACCCGTCTGAAGTATGTTTCCAGAAACGTACCGTAAGTTATCAAATCGATCCCTTGTAAAGGCAATCGCAAAATCGTGTTTTGTCCGTCAGCATCCATTATCTGCCGGTCACACAAGACCACAATTTCGATGCCTTTGTTGACCAGTTTCCGGTAGAGATCCGTGTCATTGCTCTGCCACAACTCAAGATCACCCTCCGGCTCAAAATCTTGAGAAGCGTCGACCAGTCCCGCCAATGCGATCTCTCGCCGTTGTTCCAGCAGTTCCGTTGCATTGTAAAATGTACGCTCCGAGCACCCGGCCAGAGCGACTCGAAGCGGTACCTGCTTGTGAAGCATTTGCATAAGCACTCTTGTGCCGGCGATCCCGATGAAGGCACAAAAGGTGCTGACAACAAGAATATATCGACCGAAGACATTGTAAAAGATAAAGGTACTTAGAACGAGGAATCCTAAACACCCGGCAATCGCCGCTAACAATGATGTTACGATGATTTCATACGGGCTTGCCTCGTAATCCTTGCCGATCTGTGGGACATTGATGATCCGCGTGCTGAGCAGAAGCGTAACACCATAGAGAAGGCAAACGACATAGATATTCTTGACATCAGCCGCTTCTGTGTACGGCGACATGGTATATCCCAGATAAAATGCGATAGCACCGACGGCAAAATCAATAAGCGCCCATCTGGTACCGTGTCGGCTACGTGTCAGGCTTTTCAGCATAGTGGCAGGATATCTATTTTGAGGTTGTGTTCAAGAAACGCCGCAAC
>CAYTRK010000354.1:0-2483 GCA_964440205.1 uncultured Victivallaceae bacterium | reverse complement strand
AAAGCACCCTTACCCACACACCCTTACCCGACTCGCTTAACCGATACCCTTACCCGACCCGCTTAACCGAAGGCTACGCAGGACAAGCGCGCCTACACCTTCTTTGCCGGTCAAATTATCTCGATACGAGAAATCCTTCGATATATTTCGTGCCATTCCTGCGTTTTTCTCTAACATGTGCCTTTTATTGGGTAGCTACATGCTTTCAGTACCCACAGATTTTGCTGAAGACCCAAAATTGATAATGTATGATTGAATCACATGAATTTCTGACAGAACAAAACATAAGTGACGGAGGAAGAACATGAATAAGATCATTATTGCAGTCCTGATAACCGCATTACCGATGGCGGCACAGGCAAAGGATACCGTCGGCGCGGCTTTCGAAATCGAAAGCGCTAATTCTCTGATCCGGAAAATTGACAATGTTGCAAGTCATTTCGGCGCCACAAACCAGTCGAAGGTTATCCGTTCAGCGATCTCGCAACTTACAAACTCCGAGGATATGAAAGGCATAGATCCTGAACGAAAGATCTCAGGCTATATCCTTCTGCCGGAAAACGCCTCCGACTTGTCCGTGATCAAGGGTTCCGAACCGCCTTTTGTGCTGGCGCTCCCTGTAACCGGGGACGGCAGCGCATATCTGAATGCTCTCACTGAATCGTTAGGCAAACCGAAAATACAAAATAAGATTTACCGCTTTTCAAAACAAACCAGCCAATCACCGCAACAGAAATTTTTCGTTAAACTCGTCCGAACATACGCCGTCGTTTCCGCAACCGAATCCAACACCGCCTTCGTCGCCTCCACAGACAGCCCTACCCGACTACGCCCCGATCTGCTTCGAGACACTCCCGGCGCATTACGAATCGGCGTCAATGTTCAGGCATTTATGCCCCTCATGAAATCCGCTGCTGAAACAGCAGCCTCGGAAATGAAGACTGCGCCTTCAGGGACGGGCCCGGCAGGACAGCCGATGAACACATCAGAACTGGCACAAGCTCAAATGAATTTCTTCCTGACGTTCCTTAAAGATATAAAGACAGCCAGAGTGGCTCTCGATACCACGGGGGAAGATACTGTAGATATTCGAGGCGGCATTGAAGCTTTGCCCGAAACAAAGATAGCTGAAGTTCTGGCATCCATATCTCCCCCGTCAAAAGCCTACAGAGCCCTGGTTCCAAATAATTCTCCTCTCATTGTCGTAGCCGGAGGCATGAACGCTCTCGACTACTTCATAGACCCATATCTCAATTTGGTGGACAAAATGTACGCATCAATCGGATATGCAGACGAAGAAGCAATCACAAAAATGAAGAAAGGGATCAAGGGTATCAAGGGCCTCTACGCAGGCAACTTCACGGCAGGCCTTGTCCCCGCGGCCGGAAACCAATTCGCAATGGCGCAGATAGCTGAAACAAAAAACGAACAGCAGGCCCTGGATTATATCGAAAAGAACGTAGTCTCGTATAACGAGACATACGCGGGCATTTCTCCCGGCGTTTCAATCAAGCCTCTGGCGTCGAGAACCAACAATGGAGTCCGTATCCAGCGCTTTAGATACAGTTTCGATCTACCCCAAACTCAACAAATGCAGCAGCCTGCTCTGCCATCATGGCTCAAGAATATTCAACTCGAATTCGCTGTCGTAAACGACGATCTGATCCAGACAATGGGCTCTCCGGCAGTAATGGACGAGATGCTGGAACGGCTGAACAACGCTCAGACCGCAGGACAACCAATCAATAAAAATCAGCTGTTTGGAAGGCTCTTTCCGCAAATTGACGATAAATCCGTGAAACTTTATGTTTTTAAACCGCTTTCTACAGTAAAGCTGATCCTTGGATCTCTTCCAAATTCAAATCCTCAAATGCTGAACATGATCCCCGACTCACCGGGAGGCATTGCGGGTCATGTAGTTAAAGAGGGAAATCGGGTCGAAAGCGTCACAAGAATCACTCTTGATGAAATTCTGGCAATCAAGAATTCCGCAGGCACAATAGGCAGTCTCTTTTTCCAGGCAATGATATCCGGAATGGCCACATCACAGCCGAAGGCTCCTCCCGAGGTCCAGGCAACCAACGAATGCGTAAATAACCTGAAATTGCTCCACGCAGCAAAAGAACAGGCCGCCCTCGAAAAGAACCTTAAAAAAGGGGAAATAGTGCCGCTAAACTGGCTCAGGGAATACCTCCCTGGCAGCCGGCTACCGGTATGTCCGAACGGCGGGGCCTACTCCGTCAATCCCGTAGGAACCCCGCCGGAATGTTCGATCAAAGGACACAAGCTGACTTACTGACGAGGCTTAAATTCTGGCTCCTCCGCAGAATCTGTGGGTGAAGTCGGTTCCTTATATGTGCCCGAAACGACACTCCTCCCGTCTCGGTGAAAGTCAGTCGTTGAAGGGTATCCGATCAAGAGTTGCGGTTAAGAAAGCGGTTAAGTGTGCGTAGAAGAGTATGAAGAGCGCAGAGTTCACACTT
>CAYTRK010000353.1:0-2486 GCA_964440205.1 uncultured Victivallaceae bacterium | reverse complement strand
AACCCAAAGACAATATTGCCCGGATCAACCCTCTCTGGAAAGCCCTGCTCAACTCCGGCAACAAGCCTTCCTCCGGCGAGAAGTGATCGTGAATCTTGATCCCGACATTATCCGCGCGTGGACCCCGCGGATTGCCATCGCATGGTTTCTGATGCTGTTGATCGCGGAACAAATAAAGCCGCTGCGGAAACAGAAAGCAAGAGCAGGCAAGCGCTACCCGCTTAACGCTGCGGCCATAGCCCTTGCATTTGGAACCGCAGCCATAACAGTCGGGCCGGTAATCGCTATCTGCCTTAACTGGACCGAATCCGAGGGCTTCGGGCTTTTGCGCATGGTCTCGCTGCCCTCGCTGGCGGGGCTGATTGCGGGCATTCTGCTTATGGACCTGAGTTTCTATTACTGGCACCGGCTTAACCACATCTGGCCGCTCCTCTGGCGATTTCATAATGTTCACCACATCGATCCAAATCTTGATACTACAACTTCGTTCCGGTTCCATTTCGGAGAGATAGGTTACTCTGCCCTGTTCCGGGCCGCGCAGATTGGTCTTATCGGGCCCTCCCTTGCATCCTACGCAATATACGAAGCGCTGTTTATTTGCGGCACCCTGTTCCATCACAGCAACCTGCGGCTTCCAGTACGTATCGAATGGGCAATCAACAGAGTCTTCGTTACGCCCCGGATGCACGGAATCCACCATTCGATAATCATGGACGAGACCAATTCAAATTACTCCGTAGTGTTCAGATGGTGGGATCCACTGCATAGAAGCCTCCGCCTCGACGTCCCCCAGGAAGAGGTCAATATCGGCGTGGCCGGCTATATGCAGAAGAACGACAACTCATTCAAGTCAATCCTCCTCCTGCCGTTCTTCCGCCAACGCGAATACTGGAAAACCCCGGACGGAAAACCGTCAACAACCCGCCTACGCTAAAGCTTCGGCGGGCGCAGCCCGACCTCGCCAAGGCGCTTCGGCGGGCACTGCCAGTAACCAATGACGCGAGCAAAGCGAGCCAATGACTCGCCGTCAGGCGAAAATGACACGGCCGCCAGGCCGTACATGACTCTCCCGCTTTCACTCCTCCTGCCCGGCTCGTAACCGAACATAATCAACGTACGCGACTGCCGCTTCACCGGTATTATCCGAATCGCTCATTATCGCCACCGACGCCTCTTCAGGCGGTTCCTCGCCAAAGGCCTTTTTGTAATCCTCAAGAACATTCACCCGCTCTACCAGCCACTTGCCGGTTCTGCCTTTTCCCTCCCGGACCAGTATCATCTGCGACCTGTCCGTGTAAGGGCTCGGCAACACCTTCTCCTTATGCTGCCTGTTGGCCCAGATGTAATTCAGACTGCTGTGCGGCGGATACTCGCCCCGGACCTTCTTCGCCAGGGCGTACTTCGCCGATGTCAACCAGCCCGCCTCATCAGGATCGTATTTGAAGACCACGTATATCCTCAATGGATAATCGTCGCCGCTTTTCTTCTTTGCGTTGCCGTTGCTGTAGACATTGTCAACCTTCCATCGCCACTCAAGGACAGGATACTTCCTGACATCAAACACGTTGGTATGAATCAGTCCGGAAGCCGAAGAATCCGAACCGGCAACAAGAATCGAATTAGTGCCTTCTTTGCTAACCTTATAGAGGGTCTGCTTCTCAATGTCTTCAAACGAATGCCGCTCCCACGAATCCAGATCCTCGAACTCTTCATTAACAGCAATGTCCGATTCCTCTCCAAAACAAACCCCGCCAAGAACAACGCCAACGACAAACAGACAAAAAAATCTCATTTCAACCCCCGTTTCTCTTACCCGGAAACCCGCCTGCGCTAAAGCTTCGGCGGGCGCAGCCCGCCAGACCGCCAATGACTCGCTCACAGGCGCAAATGACGCGCCGAAGGGCGCCAATGACACCCAGAGCGCCAGCGCATCGGGCTAACCCGCATATCTCACAAAATTCCTGCTGCGAGCGCGGATAGCCCCACTGTGACGGCACGAATTGACAAAACGCCAGATTGCAGTATGTCTATACGGCTGCTCCGACGTTTTACCAATTCGCGCCCTCGCAGCAGCACTTTCCGCGCTCTCACTACGAAATTCTGTGAGATATGCGGGTTAAGGCATTTCCTCGCAACATTTACGGGTTCTCCCCTCTCGCCCCTCGCCACGACTCCGCCTAAAATCACTTGAAACTACCACAACGCACTAATGAAAGGAATAGCAATGACCCTGGAAAACAAGAACATCGCCATACTCGCAGATGATCTGTACGAGGACCTCGAACTCTGGTACCCGCTGCTCCGGCTCAGAGAGGAAGGCGCTACAGTAACTGTGGTAGGCCCGGAACGAAATACCGAGTACAAGGCCAAGCACGGATACCCGGTAACTTCCGACGCGGAAGCTTCCGACATCAAAGCCAAAGATCTGCACGCAGTCATAATCCCTGGCGGTTACGCCCCTGACCGCATAAGACGCCACGAAAAGA
>CAYTRK010000352.1:0-2495 GCA_964440205.1 uncultured Victivallaceae bacterium | reverse complement strand
CCCCTCCCCTGCTTCCGGGTCGAGATAGTCCCAAAAGTCGGACCACTCAAGCTCATCTAAATCATGTTCCTGCATCACGGCAAGTCTGTAGGTGTGTACCATGGCAAGTGCATAGGTGCGGCAGTCTAACGGCTCGTTATATCTGCCGCCTCGCCGCCACTCTGTTTTAGTTCTGCCGCCCCGGTTGACAACAATCTTATCCTCTCCGGTTAGCCCGTGGAAATGTTGCCTGGAATACTCAATCGGGAAATGGCAAATGCCACGTCGATGCTCGCCCTTGCTGATTGCTTGCGCGTTGAAAAAGTTGTACACCTGTGACTTCACCCTCCCGGTATTTACGTCTATGCGCATTCCTGCGCCTTTCTCAGTCTCTGAAAAACGGACGAAACCACGGTCATTTTGAAACGACTCGAAGCCCATAACCGCTACAACGTAAGGGCCTATGCTGTCCGCAAACTCGAAAACCGTATCGGTCAGATAGCCAGCGTCCAACCCGGCGAAAGAAACTATTAACCCGGCGTGCTCCGCTTCGATAATTTGCCGGAGAAGTTGGAACGGTCCAGAATGCACGTCTTCGTTAGTCTCGTCGTCATCTTCGCATTCAAAAATATGATAGCTGATTGACCATGACTCGAAGTCTCTGCCCCACGCCACAACCTCGCATTCTATTTTTCTGAGATGGATATCTGCGCCAACCGTGATAAATAAGGGCTTTGCTGATTTCGGTAACGTTCCGACATGATAATCTTTCGTTGACGCTATTAGAGCCTCGACCTTTGGCCGGACTGAATAATCTTGAAAGGGTCGTCCTAAGAAGTTGTTGTTGAACACCTGTAGCGCGTCCGCATCTTCTTTTCCATCGAGCCATTCCTGCATGCCGCTTGCCCATGTCCTCATGCCTACCGGAGAGTACAGCGAGGAAAGGTGATAGCTTCGCATGTTTGGCTCGGATGCTTCTGCGGTAGGTCGCCACTCGCCACGCGGGAGAAACCACGACTTATCTTCGTTGGTCCATTTTTTACCGCACTCGATGCATTCATAGCGGACCGAGCTCCATATCAGGCGACCGTCATCAGTTGTTTTCCACTTTAGTTGCTGGAAATCCAACGGCTGCATATGCCCGCAATGCTTACACGGTACAAAATATCGCCGCTGGTCGCCGCGCTCATATAGCTTCTTGATTTTGCTGTTGTGATCGTATAGCGGGGTTGAGAGATAAAGTATTTTCCTGCTTTGCTCGAATGCATCGGTTCGACGCTCTGCAAGCGATATCGGATCTCCGTCTTTGTCCGCACTTTCAGGATAGGCGTCTACTTCGTCGGCAAGTAGATACCGTATCGAATCGGATCGAAGCTTTGAGCCGCTATGCGGCCCAACCGCCCGAAGAAACCCGCCTGGAAACTGCTTTTCTGAAAGCGTATCGCCCGATTTCCGCCTACTCCGCCCCTGTACCGTTGCCTGAATCTTGTGTTGCAATCCCGCGTTAAAAATAAGGGCGTCGATACGGCGACTCATCTGGGATTTTGCCATAGCCTCGTCACCCTGGACGTAAAGCGTGGGCCCCGGTGCTGCATCTACAATGTATCCGATCAGGTTTTCAAGTATTGCAGTCGTCGCTCCGATCTGAGAGCCCTTCATAAGAGCTACCTTTCTAACAGGTGAGGTTTCTGATAAACAATCCGCCACTTCTCGCCAATATGGCGTAACATCCCAGCGAAACGCACCCGGAGAAGCCGATACATCTGAGCCGAGTATACGCTTCTGCTCCGCCCATTCGGTAACGCGCATCCGGTTTACATGAGTATGTACTGAATCCCTCGCAAGCGTATTCCAGAAATCAGCAGATCGCTTATAGTCAGCTTTCGTCAGTTGCAAGCTCTTCATCGTCGCCTTCCTCCTCCGCATGCATTGCCACAACTTCACGAGTCGCTTGTTCGCCCATAGAAAGAGCTCGCTCAAGGCTATCCTCAATTTCAGAAGCCAGCATATCCCGTAGCTCTTCCGGTGATCCGCCCGATAACGCCGCCGCATGGAGCCGAGGTGCTAACCTTCCGGGTAGATCGAGTAAATGTATGCGCGTTCCGGACCCATATGCGCCCAACCATGCCGCCGCAATGTCAGAAGGTATTAGCCGCTGCATATCAACCTCATGTTGCCGGTCAAGTTTGCGCGCTTGTCGGTGTTTAAGAGCAATATCAGCTTTAAGCTTTTGATCCTCAAGAGACAGCCGCGGATCGCTGGCGCTTGAATCTTTTGCTCGTCCCGCGTGCGGACGCTTCTCTATCCACCGCGCGTTTTTTGGGTTATCAAGGTCATATAGGTTAGACCCTTCTATCGGCTCGATATCGTTCTTGCTTTTTGCAGTGTATGCCGATCGCCTCGAAACGCCCCTCAATTGGGCCAGTTTTTCGATGCTAACAGCGTTCGGTGAAGACAAGTGAACCTCCTACAAAATGCCCACTGATTTTAAAAATGTCGCGATGGCGGAAACAACC
>CAYTRK010000351.1:0-2502 GCA_964440205.1 uncultured Victivallaceae bacterium | reverse complement strand
ACTACAAGACAGACGAGAGCGAATTCTATCCGGCAAAGAAATGTGTCAATACGCAGCATGATCAAATACAAAATTAATATAGTTAAAGGTTAACGCCTGAGACTTTATAAAGAGATATATTGGACTGGATTAACCCGGCCTTCGCCCAGGTAGCTACGGCGGGCACGGCTGGATTAAATAGTTCTTCAGTCTTGCATGGAGAAGGAGCTTGAGCCATTGTCCTCGTGTCTGATTTCGTCGATTTCTTCCTGCTTGTTTCGCCCCGCGTACAACCGGTTGGGGAAGTTCATCACATATGCATCTTCGGGCGAGGTATTGAGATAGCCATGAACGACTCCGGGCGGAACGGCTACCACCAGAGGGTTGACCTCTCCAACATTCATAGTCATTACATTGCCCCTCGTTTCAGAGCCCTGTCGCCGATCCCAAAGTCGGAGTCTGAGCGAGCCAGGTCCGAAAAAAGCAAAAACGTCTGTCTGGTGAACATGTTCATGCGGGCCTCGGCTCTGTCCGGCTGCCGTGACTGACAGATAGCCCATAGCCGGAAAAATTTCCGATTCCAGGCTGTCCTGCCTGAAGATTTCAGCCAGCCACCCGCGCTTGTCGCAATGTTTTGAGGCTTCTCTTATTTGTACGCCCTCTATGTTTCCTTCTGTCCATTCGATTTCCTCGGTTGGTTCTTGCCCTTTTTGATGTTTGTCAGCAGTCATTTGTTCTGTATTCCTCCACAACCATACGAAGGTAATTTCCGTATTCGCTTCCTTTCAACGTCTCGGCAATTTCCAGTAGCCGGTCTGCGGATACGAAATGCATTCTCAGTGCGATCTCTTCCAGACAGCCTATTTTCAGCCCCTGCCGCTTCTCTATGCTGGCCACAAAATTTCCTGCATCAAGCAGGCTGTCGGGGTTGCCGGTATCAAGCCATGCCATGCCGCGATGCAGCAGTTCCACATGCAGGTTTTTCTTTTTAAGGTAGATATTGTTTATGTCAGTTATTTCCAGCTCGCCTCTCTTCGAGGGTTTAAGGCTGCCGGCATACTTAATGGCATCATTGTCATAACAGTAAAGCCCTGGAACGGCGTACTTGCTTTTTGGATGTTTGGGTTTTTCCTCAATGCTTAGCGCCCGGCTGTTCTTGTCAAATTCCACTACCCCATACCTTTCAGGGTCGGTAACCGGATAGCCGAAGACTGTCGCGCCCTCTTGCCGTTTAAGCGCATTTCGCAGAAAATCCATATCGCCGTAGAAGAGGTTATCGCCAAGTATGAGGCAAACCGGGTCGGAACCGACAAAATCCTTCGCTATGAGGAAGGCTTCAGCGATGCCTCGCGGTTCGCTTTGTGCTGCATAGGAAAACTTGACCCCGATAGAGTTTCCGTTTCCCAGAAGTTCCTGGAAACGCGGCAGATCCCGTGGAGTTGATATTATAAGAATCTCTCTTATGCCACCCAGCATAAGTGTTGAAATAGGGTAGTATATCATGGGCTTATCATAGACAGGCAGAAGCTGTTTGCACGCTGCCAGGGTCATGGGATAGAGCCGGGATCCGGATCCGCCGGCCAGAACGATGCCCTTCCAGTTCCGGGTTTCACTTTTTTCTGTCATTGCATCTCCGTATTCGAATAAAAGGTTCTGGTAAAAGTTCTTACCGACCAACCCTGTAAAATCTTAAATGGCAATAAGTTATCACAATGCAAAATCCCTCCCATATATGCCTTTCTGAAAGCGCCGGAAAAGATATATTGGACAGGATTAACAAGATGAACAGGATAAAGAGAGAGATGCGGTTTAGCTGTTGTCAATCAGGCGCTTGCAGCGCCGCTTTGACAACTCCCTCATCCTGTTGATCCCGTAAATCCCGTCTAACACTCTTCCTCTTTATGTGTCAGTATTTCATTATTTTTACCACTACCCGAATAAAAGGTTAAGATTAGTAGAGATTAGGCGCGTTATATTGTTGAAACAAGTCAAAACCGCGCAAGATGTTTCAGTGATTCTCGTTATGTTGATTCCGTAACCGTCAGATTACGCATGTTCCGACAGCATGGCTGGACGGCAAGCATACGGTGTTCGGTGAAGTTGCCGGTCAGAAGGATTAGGATATAGTGAACACGATTGCACAAGGCGACGTTATGAAGTTGGTCGAGATTGAAGGCGATGTCACATCTCTTTTTGCAGACATGCAGTCAAAGCTTGACGAATGGAATGGTGTTCTGGATCAGGGTTAACCCCCATATCTCACAGAATTCCTGCTGTGAGCGCGGATAGCGCCACTGCGAGGGCACGAATTGGCAAAACGCCAGATTGCAGTATGTCTATATGGCTGCTCCGGCGTTTTACCAGCACCCCCGCAGCAGCGCTTTGCACGCTCTCACTACGAAATCCTGTGAGATATGCGGGTTAACAGCGCTCTGAACCGTTTCTGCTCGAAAAAGTGTGAGACATGCGGGTTAAAGCAAGTTACTGCCATTGCTGGCAATCACGTTTTTATACCAGTAGGCT
>CAYTRK010000350.1:0-2509 GCA_964440205.1 uncultured Victivallaceae bacterium | reverse complement strand
GGTCCCGATTCCTCCTGTAAATGTCAAAATCTTCCGGCTTAGCCCGCATATCTCAATATTAATGCGGGATATCTCTTGATGCCAATGCGCAAATACGGCGTTGAATATTCCGCTCGCGATGTCACAATCCTTTGGCCCGCCACCGGGCATGGAATCGACACGCACCCCAGAAAAGCACGAGTGTGAAGACCACGAGCAGCGAGATACTCATGTAGTGAGGGAAATAGCTCTCCTGTCCGAACCCGCCGCGGATAAGGCCTCCGGCGTATGACAACGGCGATAGAGGAGCAATCCATTTTGCCCAACCGGGCATCTGCGCAATCGGCACAAAAATACCGCTCACAAAGAGCAGTGGCAGGCGCACAAGATTCGAGAGCAGCATGATGTTGGATGGACTGCTTGCCGGCGGCGCAGCCAGCAACACACCCAGCGTGGCGAAACTCAAAGAGCCAAGAAGGATGCCTGCAAGAAGCAAGCCTGTGTTTACGACCGATGCGCCGGTCAGGTTCACGCCAAACAGAACCGGGACTATCGAGAGAGATGCGCCAAAGATGAGGCCGCTGACAACGTCCCCGCCGATCATGGCACGCAAAGAAACTGGAGTAGCAATAAGTCCTTTCGTAGGTCCGTGCCCGCCGTTCCCAAGGCGTTACAAGCGGTCCGACAGAGCTGGCCGTGAACCATAACGCCATGGCCACCATCCCCGGCACGATCTGGTCCGGGGGAATAGGCCGTCCCATCTTGAATGCAAGAAAGAAAAACACGGGGAAAAGAACACCAAAGATGAGCACAGGAGGCCGCAAATAGTAGAGCATGGCGTTTTTCTTAACGATCACCAGCGTCCCATGGAACTGGCGCCGCCATGTAGTAACGCTCTCAGTATGGTTTTTCATTTTGACGTCTCCTGTTCTGCCCTTCCGGTGATATGGATGTAAACTTCTTCAAGGCTTGGCTTACGGGTACAAATATGACCGATACTCCGGCCATTGGCGTCGGCATACCGAACAGCCTCCACAGCTACGAGGCCTGGCGTCTCAGTATAGAGATGAAAGCGGCCTTCTTTCGAACTTACTTCTGTGACACCCGGAATATTCTTGATGCCATCGGCATCGAGCGGTTCGCCTTCAAACAGCAGCTCGACGTACTGTCTTGAGTGGACTACGCCGCGAAGACCATCGGGCGTGTCAATAGCAGCGATTCTGCCATTGTTGATAATGGCGAGGCGAGAACACATTTCTTCGGCCTCATCCATATTGTGAGTGGTAAGGAATACTGTCAATCCCATCTGATTTCGCTCGCGAACGATCTGGCGTATAAGCCGCGCGCTCTGAACATCCAGTCCGCTGGTCGGCTCGTCCAGGAAAAGAATTTCTGGGCCTGTCACCAACGCAGTGCAAAGCATTAGGCGCTGCCTGAGACCCTTGGACAGCGCACGCGCTTTCTGGTTCTTACGATCTGCAAGACCCAGCGATTCCAGAAGCCGGTTGGCGTTTTCAAACCGCTCCCGGCGCGGAATACCGTAAAGCTCCGCCATCAGCATGACATTCTGCCAAACGCTCAAATCCAAATAAACGTTGGCCTCCTCAGGTACAATACCAAGATGCGCCCTGGATAACAGCGCTTCAGCGCGGATGTCATGGCCCTCAATGGTCGCCGTGCCTTCTGTCGGTTCCAGCACACCGGTAAGCATGCGCACAGTTGTGCTTTTACCAGCGCCGTTGGGACCGAGAAAGCCGAATATTTCTCCCTCGCGCACATCGAAGTCAACTCCGGTCACAGCCTGCACTTTGCCAAAATGCTTAGCCAGCCTGCGGACCTCGATAACTACGTTCTTGTTCCTATTACTCATTGCCTATCACACGGATGTGCGCTCGTGTCCCCGTGGCATTCGCGGACCTGGTCTGGCGAACACTCGCCGGGCTGTCCCTTGAGGCGTTCGGGATTCTCGCACCCCGTTGTCTCGACGCTGGGATGTTGCTCCTGCTCACCGTGACACTTGCGAATCTGCTCGGCTGTGCAGTCTGCGGGCCTGCCGCTCAGGTTCTCCGGTCTCTGGCAGCCTTTTCTTTCTTCATTGCAACACATTTCGATGCTCCTTTCACGTGTTGGCTGGTCCCGTGTCTCGGGTCCAGCAACTTGTCTGTCTGCTCTCGCCACGAAGCGAGGGTTTCCTCATTCAGTCGATAGTGAACGAAGTAGCCGCGCTTTTCGTCGATGACAAGCCCGGCGTCCCGCATGATACGCAGGTGCTGTGAGACAGCGCCCTGCGTGACATTCAGCCTCGCCGCCAGCGCATTGACACACAACGCCCTCCCCTTGAGAAGCTGCACAATCCTCACACGCGCCTGGACCGACAACACCTTTAAAATTCTTGCAATCTCTTTGGAATTTTCCTTCATATCACTATACGCTAATATACTATACTGCATGATTGATGTCAATCCGGCAATTTATCAGAGGTCTTAGCAAACCGCCACCCCTGGATTTCTGCGGTCGCAAGTTATTTGTG
>CAYTRK010000349.1:0-2510 GCA_964440205.1 uncultured Victivallaceae bacterium | reverse complement strand
GGGACGTCGGTCATCAGACTTACGCGTATAAGATTCTCACGGGCCGAAAGGACCGGTTTACCACTGTCCGGCAATCGGGAGGGCTTTCAGGATTCCTCAAACGCTCGGAAAGCGAATACGACGCATTCGGCGCAGGCCATGCCGGTACAGCTTTGTCGGCGGCTCTGGGGATGGCTTGCGCGCGCGACCGGAATAAAGGCAACGAAAATATTGTCGCGGTTATCGGCGATGGCGCTGCTGGATGCGGTATAACTTTTGAGGCCATGAATAATCTGGCTGCCGCCACCGGGAAGCTTATTGTTATCCTCAACGACAACGAAATGTCGATTGCCGCCAACGTGGGTTCGGTATCATCCCACCTTGGCTCCCTGCTGGCCAATCCCCGATACAACAGGTACAAGAGTTCAGTTGAGACTCTGGCCGGGAAGATGCGCCTCAAATGGCTGAGATTCGCGTATTACCGGATTGAAGAAGCGATAAAGAGCCTTTTTCTGAGCAACGTGATGTTTGAGGAGTTCGGGCTGCGATACGTGGGGCCAATTAACGGGCATGACATTCCAGCTATGCTCGACGCTTTTTCAGTGGCAAAGAATTCCACTCAACCTATTCTGTTGCACATCGCTACGCAGAAAGGGAAAGGGTATTCTTTCGCGGAGGCCCGACCGGACCACTGGCATGGCACCGGAAAATTCGATGTTGAATCGGGAAAGGCGACAGAAAACAAGCCGGGGGGGTATTCGGCTTCGTTCGGAAAATCGCTTACAGCAATTGCAGAACAAAACGATAAAATCGTCGCGATTACTGCGGGAATGCAGGATGGAACGGGTTTGACGCCTTTTGCGGAGCAATTCCCTGAACGTTTCTTTGATGTAGGTATATCGGAGGAACACGGAGCGGTATTTGCAGCGGGCCTTGCTGCAGCCGGACTGAAGCCGGTCTTTGCAGTATACTCCACATTCTTTCAGCGTTGCATAGATGCAGTGGTACACGACATCTGTCTCCAGGACCTGCCCGTGGTTTTCTGCCTTGATCGGGCCGGAGTCGTTGGACCTGACGGGCCGACGCACCACGGGGTGTTTGATCTGGCCATGGCTGGTTCAGTGCCGAACCTGACGATTATGCAGCCGGCCGATGGAGCGGAGCTTGGCAACATGATCTATACTGCGCTGGAAATGAACTCGCCTGTTATTATTCGTTATCCAAAAGGCGGCAAAGATGTTGCTATAGAGAAGGAGTTCAGAAGGATTGACATAGGCAAAGCCGCTATTGTCAAAGACCCTGCTGAACGACCGGCTGACCGGTCTGTCTGGTTCTGGGCTCTGGGCGATATGGTTCAGCTTGCGGAAGAATGCGCGGCGCAACTTGAACAATCCGGCGTATCCGCCGGTGTTGTTAATGCGCGTTTTGTCAAACCGATGGATCGGGACCTTCTGGGAAGACACTGCGAGACAGCCGCGGCAATTGTGACGATTGAGGACGGTATGGCGTCTGGCGGTTTCGGTTCGAATATTGAATCGGCGGTTGATGACTTCAAATCAAGCCTGCCGGTTATACGGGTGGGATGGCCGGACAGATTTATAGAACACGGGAAAAATTCAGACCTGATGAAAGAGGCGGGAATGACTGCGAAATCAATCTGCGAAAGGGTTAAGCTTGCCCTTGAGAGACCGCAGGAATAGAGCGCGTTGCTGTGATGCCCAAGGAGCGCTTAGACAAACTTGTCGTCGACCTCGGCTTTGTGGATAGCCGCGAAAAGGCCCAGCGTATGATTCGCGCCGGTGAAGTCTTCATAGACGGACACGTTCATGCTAAACCCGGTATACGGATAGACAGTAAGGCCGCAATCCGGGTCAAGGAAAAGCCGCGTTTTGTCGGCAGGGGCGGAGAAAAGCTCGAGGGTGCGTTCAGGTATTTCGATCTGGATGTTCGCGGCCGGGTGTGTTTAGACGTCGGTTCTTCAACCGGCGGTTTTACTGACTGCATGCTTCAGCACGGGGCGGCAAAAGTCTACTGTGTTGACGTAGGCAAAGGGCAACTGGACTGGAAATTGAGAAATGATAGCCGTGTCGTGGTTATGGAAAATGTCAACGCCCGCTATCTCGAACCTGAAGATATTCCTGA
Organism: uncultured Victivallaceae bacterium; assembly: GCA_964440205.1. Classification (GTDB taxonomy): domain Bacteria; phylum Verrucomicrobiota; class Kiritimatiellia; order UBA8416; family CAYSRM01; genus CAYSRM01. The sequence goes on along the minus strand of CAYTRK010000349.1, from coordinate 389 downwards.
AAGACCTTATTTTGCGACAATGGACGTTTCTTTCATCTCGTTGACTAAAGTGCTTCCCGCTGTTATAAACGTTGTTGCTCCGGGTACAGAAATGGTGCTCCTGATCAAACCACAGTTTGAAGCCAGACGCGAGGAAGTGGCCAAAGGAGGCGTAATCCGCGATCCGGCGATCAGACAGAAGACGATCGACAAGGTGCGGGACTTCGGGGTGGGGGAACTGAATATGGAATTTGCTAAAATTGAAGAATCGCCACTGCGCGGTCCAGCCGGAAACATCGAATACCTGGCGTACTGTACGGCCCCCGACAACAAACCCTGAAAAACATAGGGTACTAGTTTTATGAAAACGAATGAAAGCTGGGAAGATCGATTGACGACTACGGCGACGA
>CAYTRK010000348.1:0-2510 GCA_964440205.1 uncultured Victivallaceae bacterium | reverse complement strand
CTTGTCGCACAATGACCATCCACAGAGAGGCGTGAAAACCCGGACAAAAACGTACGGGTTGTGACCTCTCTGAATAGGAGGTCAAGAATGAATCAACATGTAGAAAACGGAAAGAAACGGAAGCTGCGGAATTACACAAAAGAGCAAAAAGAAGAGGCGGTAGAAGATGCACTTGAGATCGGAAACTCTGCCTCAGCAAGAATGCACGGAGTTCCTTTAACCACGCTAAGCGGTTGGGTTAAGGCGGCAAAGAAAACTTTTGCAACGAATGACCAGGAAAAGGAAAAGCACTCAGTCCCTGCTTTTGAATTTGAATCACCTAAATCCAAAGAAAGAAAAGCAGCTCGACGTTACACACCATCACAGAAAGCTCAGATGCTGGAGTACTCTTCGGATCATGGTATTGCGGCAACTCATAGAAAATACGATGTCAGCCGTTTTAGTCTTTACGATTGGAAAAACAAGGTGAAAAGAGCGGCTGCCGGCAACGGACCTTCTCCTACCACCGGCGAAGACCCTTCTGTTTTGGAAGAGCAAAGGGACCGGGAAATTCTCAATGAGTGGCATAGACAACCGGGGCTTGGGCCGAGTCAGATCCGAAACCAGCTTCGACGGAAGGGAGTAAAGGTATCTGTTCACACCGTCAGGCGGGTCATGGAAGAGGCAGGATACCGACCGCCGAAGGTAAAGAGCAAACCCCATGACGAACGCTTCGAGGCGGTGCGCCCCAATCAACTTTGGCACCTGGATTTCGTGCAACAATACATCAACCGGGCAAACACTTTTACATTGATTCTACTCGACGACTACAGCCGTTATGTAGTCGGTCACGGAGTTGATGACGCTGAGCGTTCCGACCTTGTGATAAAGACTTTCGATGAGGCTGTAGGGCGACATGGAAAACCTGAAATGGTTCTTCACGACAAGGGCTCGGCTTTTTGGTCATGGAGAGGTATAGGTCGTTTCACATCATTTCTCACTGAGTTGGGAATCGACCAGATTGCTGCGGAGCACAAAGAGTGGAACGGCAAACTGGAGGTTTTCAATGCAAATCTTCAAAAAGAACTTTTCGAAGAGAATCGTTTCTACGACGTAGCTCAAATGCGGCGGCGTCTTTCAACACATCTTCACTGGTACAATCATCAACGCACATCACACGCATTGGGTGGCCTCTTGGTACCGGCAGATAGATTCTACGGACGAGTAGATGAAGTACTCGCCCGCATTGAGGCAGGCTCCGACCGCGAAGGTCTTGAAGCCCTTCATCTGCGTGACCGCGTACTGGAGCTTTTCAAAGTAGTTTCAAAAGGCGGTGTGCCGGAAATCTGGCTGATGGGTAAAAAACTCACCGCTTTCGGGCCATAAATAACTGCTCTTCATCTTCAGAATTTCAGGAAAAAAAATAGGGTGGTCCTTCTTAATTTGAGATAGAAACAATCTGTTACAAAAACCTCCAAACTCAAAAAAAAAAGGACCATGACCCTTTTAAATAATATTTCTCCAAATGTCTCGAAAAATCTTTTCGCTGCTTTTCTTTTGGTGGCTGCAAACTGCTTCAGAAAACTGAAGCTTCCGGCTCCTTCTTCTTCTCAAATCATAGAGACCGTCGGAGCGGGAAAAACCCGCGCATATAAACTTACTTCCGCCGTCGAACAGAGTATAGAAGGACTCTCAAGAACAGCAGGTCGTCCTTCAGCCCCAAAGCCGAAGACACATCAAGATACCGGACACATAAGCCGACGAGTCTTAAAATATATAATGGAAAACGCCGGATGCGTTTCCATGTCGGGAAAACAACGCCGAAGATACAGCGATGAGTTTCGGAGCTTCATTGTGAATCTATGGAAAGAAGAAAAAGAGAAAAAAGAGAATATCGACACGGCGACATTTGCTCATGCGGCTCAAATACCCGAAGGTACATTCGGACAATGGACTGGTTCAATACAAGAAAACACCTCCGAAAATCCGGAGATGGAATCTATCTCTGGACAACAAAACCCTGATTGCGAAAAACTCGATTCTTCCGCACGAAAACAATCCTTGGCACAAATAGAAACTCTCTTGGATGCCTGGAAAAATTGGCATGGAGATTTTTCTTCCTTTTGCAAACATGTAGATAATCATCTGCGTTTGCCTTTTAAGCGAACTATGATTGCCGGTATCCTCGAAAAATGTGGAGAGCGAATCCCTGAACGTCGGCAGGGTCGCCGCCCCGATGAAAAAGCTCTCCGGGATTCTTTTGAGACTTTTTTTCCAGGAGCCCAATGGACAGGTGACGGTACTCAGGTCTCCATTGAAATCGGCTCATCCACTTTTACATTTAACTTGGAGCTTATGGTCGACACTTTTTCATCCGCCCTCGTGGGTGCATCCATGCGTGATGAGGAAGACAGTGACGCAGTCATTGAAGCTTTCAAAGATGGAAAAAAAAGCACAGAAGAAAATCCGCTATGCCTGCTTGTCGACTTGAAACCCTGTAACCACACTCCGGAAGTCAAGGAGGAAATCGG
>CAYTRK010000347.1:0-2511 GCA_964440205.1 uncultured Victivallaceae bacterium | reverse complement strand
TAGTTTCGCGGTCTGCCCCTGCCGTCTTAAAATATAAAATAAAGGTCTGACCCTGCGAAGGGCACTGTAGGAGCGACCAGCGGGAGCGTTCAGGTGCCGGAGGCATTACGCATAGGGCGCTTGGCGCGAGGGCTGCTAAAGGGGATACATCAGCGACCATCATTCAGAACCGTCAACGCCGCTTTCTTGATTCTTGAGGGCTGACCCTGTCGGGCACCGACCCTGTCGGGCACCTGTCGGGCACTGAGGGCTGACCCTGTCGGGCACCTGTTGACCTTTTCCTGGTACTCTGACCCCAATCGCCCGCTGCCGCCCCCCAAATCTACCTCATTCCAGGCTTTTCGAATTTCGCTGGATCGTTACAGGTGTAGTAGATCGGGGAAGATGTTATGGATTATCGGCAACGTCAGATCGGGCAGCTATTACTGGTTATGGAGATTCCTGTTTTCTAGTTTCTCGGTCTGACCCTGCCGCCCCGCGGTCTGACCCTGCCGCCCCGATCTCTAGCTCCCCCGTAACAACTAAGGGCTGCTGCTCGCTTGAAGGCTGAGAAGAATTATGTACAAGGGCCTGAATTGTAGAACAAGCACGATGACTCCATTGATCTTAGCAATAGGCTCTGGATGCATAAGTAGTCGGATGCAGAAAATCGTGCCGGCAATAATTAGACCGAACGGGTTAATCATAGGTATCGGTAAAATGAACTGGCAGGCAAGTAACGTCCATACGACTACGATAAGTTTATTAGGCGAGATATCCGCCTTTACCCCGGCTTGGCCTGCCAGTTGTTGCATTCGCAAAGATTGACGTCTTTGTTCCGTCTTTTGAGATTGGAGATTCGATTGCGTGGGGCTCTTTGTCTTCTTTCTAAAACCGATCCATGCCAAAACTGTACCTGCAGCAGCGTACAGGATAGTGAACAGAACAAAGCTTCGTTGTATAAGTTTCAACGCATCTTTGAAGCCCTCATCACCACGATACATGACCCGACCATTCAACGTTATTTTATCTGGATCTCCGAATACAAAGACGCTTGCAAATGTCAGTGCTAAAAGCATCACGCTGATAATAATCAGGGGGATAAATCTATGAGGCGAGATATTTGCCTTTCCACAGTTTGGCCTTTCAGCTTCTGCATTTTTAAAGATTAGGGCCTCTTTTTTTTCTGTGTTGTCTTTTGAGGTTGTAGATCCGGTGGAATCAGGTCTTGTTTTCCTAAAACCAATCCATGCACAAACCCCACCCGCCGCAGCGTACAGGATAGTGAACAGAACAAAGCTTCGTTGTATAAGTTTCAACGCATCTTTGAAACCCTCATCACCACGATACAAAACTCGACCGTTGGAGGTTATTTTATCAGGGTCTCCGAATACTACGACGCTTGCACATGTAAGTGCAAACATCACGCTAAGTATCGCCAAAAGGCGAAATTCTCGTTTCCGAGCTAGTTTAAATCTCATCTGTTCTTACCACGCCTGATAACAACAACCAATTTTTTCCCTATATAGCACGGTGTCGCTACAGTAAGAATAGTTGATTCCTACATCCAAGTCCGGCGCAACTTCAAAACCAGATTCAGAATACTCACCTTCCCATAAGAAGTCATCAAACCCCTGTTCAATCGATGCACCCCCGCCCCCACCAAGATGTCCACTACCTTGAAACATAAAATAACTACGTGTATCAGGCGGACATTGAACGGTTTCTGTTGAAGATGGATTACATAATGAGGGCACAGGGACTGGGTTCAAGCTCAAGCTTCCGCCAATCCCTGTGCAGATGGTAACTATTGTATATCTATACTTGATCTGGCCACGACAACAATACATATCGCTGAGGCTAATTGACGCTCCAAACCCAGTGTAGGCGCCCAATCCAATACTGGAAAAACTTGTTCGAGAGATGAATTGACCTAATTCATGAAGGGCATCATCCGAAAGCCAAGGGCTCTGAGATGGCCCCGGTTCTGGCGAAAGATCATCTATTCCAATATAATCGCAAGCTCCAAACATAGAAACGTTGTCACTGTATTTGCAAGTGGCAGACATACCTCTATCAAGGTCATCGCCCCAATTTGCTCTTGCGTGTGGTTCAATATCTTGTAGTTCATAAACAGTGTCTCTATCCCAAGTAATTGTATCATTGCAGGTGCAACGCCACTTATGCCGCCAAATGCTTGTTCCATGTTCCTCCGTAATTGAGGCAATAATGGATCGTAAACCGAACGGATCAATCAATTGTGCAGGACTATTCTTGACGAATTGATACCTGTTCGGGCCCCCAACCTCCCCAATCGGATCCTTGCTCACCCACCTGCCCAATTCCGGGCAGTAATATCTGTAGCCGTAATAGTACAGATTGGAATCAGCGTAGATGGTTGTTTGTGTAAGGTTGTCGTAGTTGTATGTCGCGCTGTTTTTGCCCGTATCTATTGAAGAATTGCCGGCGTCGTAGTGGTTGATTGTGGTGGCGCCGGTTGTGTTGGAAAGGGTACAGCAGCAGCCGTAGTCA
>CAYTRK010000346.1:0-2520 GCA_964440205.1 uncultured Victivallaceae bacterium | reverse complement strand
AGAAGAGTGCTATCCCTTTCTTCCTTTGCGTCTTGGCGTCTTTGCGTGAGAAAGAAGAGAAGAAAAGAAATCTGGCGCTTTTACGATTACCGTCGTAAATCCTGTTTTTTCCCAGATATCTCGCAAGGTCTCAGCGCTCATTACAGAGTCTGGCTGTTTCTCTGAATGGTAGTATATTTTTCTGTTATTTCGCGATATGCCGGTTACAACCACGAAATGTCCCACCTCCGCCTGTGAGTTGTAACGAAGAAGGAGAATCGCGGGAATACCGTTGTCCAGCCATTCTTTCAATTTAACCACAGATCCGGTGGTAACTTCGGCTTGCAGGCCGAATGACTTTGCTGCGTCTGCCAGGACTTCAGGAGTTGTGCCTTTTAATGCCGGAATGAATACTTTGCGGTCTATCTTTTTTCTGTCACGGGGCAGTTTGTAATAATCCATTACCATTTGAAGACACGCAGTGCCGCAATGATATTCCTCATGCTTATGAAAAGGAACTTCAAGGGTTGTCGTATTGTTTATAAAAGCGCTCGCGCACCCTTGGAACAGAAGGAACCCCGTGGCCAGAAGGGTTATGCTTCTTCTGTCAGTCATGTTTGCTCGTGATTCCATGATGGGCAACTCTTCTGACGCATCTGAATCCTACCCGGTTTGCTGATGCATGAGGAAATCCGTGCGCCCGGCTGGAGCATCTGAGCATATCAAGTTTGTTTTTGAATGACCCGCCCCTCATGACTCGCTGGGTTCGCCCGGATATGTGCTCTACGTCAACGCATGGGTCTCTGGGATTCCTTTTATGAACCGCGTAATATGCCCGATCAAAATAAGCGTCGTTACACCACTCCCACACATTGCCACCCATCCCGTAGAGTCCGATTTCTGAAGGGTTGAATGCCTTGACCGGATTTGTCCATAGCCAGTTGTCGCCCGCACCCGGTTCCGGCGTGGCATAGTTCGCTTTTGAAGCAGGAGCTTCTTGCGACTGCGAATCTTTTCCAGGTTTCGACCAGGGAAAAACAATATCTTTGCCTCCGCTTCGGGCCGCATATTCCCATTCAGCCTCTGTCGGGAGCCTGTAGCCGCTTTTATTTCGATTACACACTACTTCTTCATCATTAATCTCATAGCACTGTTCCAATTCTGCTTTCCGGCTTCTCCAATTGCAGAAATGAATTGCGTCGAACCATGAGACGCAAACAACCGGTTCGGCTCCTTGCTGCGCGAAGCCCGGGTCCTTCCATGTCCTTCTTGAATTCTGCTTCTCGGCTTCTGTCTCGTAGTCCGTTTCCTTAACGAAAAGTTGGAATTGATCTTTTGTGATCTCACAGGAATCCATGTAGAAAGAAGGCACATATACCTTCTGCCAGGGAGTTTCATCGGGCATACCATGCTCTCCAGATTTTGTTCCAATCATAAACCAGCCCTTTTCGATCAAGACGACACCTTCTTGAAAGGGGGTTGCACCGGGAACAACATGCACCGGAGGCGGTAGATCATTCAAGTTTCCCCGCTGTGCGACCTCAAGTTCATTAAAGCTAACGGAGACTTTCTGTGTGTTGCAGGTCAGCTCAATGTTCAAGCTGGCAGTTTTCGGGGAACCGATGAATGAACCGGTCGAAGTGTCGATACGCAGATCCCCGTCTTTGTCCGGCTTGATTTTCAAAATTTTATCGGTTTGGATCAGTTGCAATGCCCTTGATTCGGTCAGTGAAAATTCAAGGTCGTTTTCATTCGGTTGAGCATAGAACATATCCCCGGACTTCAGGCGCCATGCCATAGCCGCTGAATCCGGTTCTGCAAATGACGAGTTGTTCTTTTTTTCTGACATCCCGTCGGGGTTATGCAATCCGTCCGCCGGAAAAGACATTATTGCCCTGATCTGTTTTTCCTGAAGTCTACTGGTTACAAAGTGATCTCCGGTTGTTGTAATGAAGCATGCCAGATCAGAGTCTTTATTTTTATGTATGCGTTTTAAAATCGCATAAGGCAGAGAGACTTCTCCTATAGCAGTTTTTATATCAACTTTCCCCTCTACGTTTGCGGATGCTATATTGTAGGCGCGAGTTTCCGGAAAGGAATCCAGACGACGCAGTGTTTCCGGGTTTGTGTCTTTCCTGGTCTGTGCTGTTGCGTAGAAAGCAGAAACTGAATCGATATTGGACCATGGCACTGACAGGCGGCGCCCGTTTATCAGGAGAACAAGGACGATCCTGTGACTGGCGGGCTGTAAATCCAATGTGTTTCCAGCTCCTGTAAAAACCCTCAGTTCCCCGGTCTCTTTTCTGTTCTTGATGCCATATATGGTTTCTATCGGAAGTTTTTCGGTTTTCTCTTGTTCTTCAGCGTTTTGAAATTCGAGCTTATCATCTGCGAATTTGGCATAAAACAAGTTGCCGCCGGTGGTTTTAACCAGACACCACGAGGGGGGGCGTGTGGCGACTGGATTGTTGAATGACACCATGTCTGGCTTGTGGTCGTAGCCCCGGGTCAGGTCCCGGATCTGTTTTTTGGCCTCTTTGT
>CAYTRK010000345.1:0-2526 GCA_964440205.1 uncultured Victivallaceae bacterium | reverse complement strand
GAAAGATTCGTCCCTCATACTTACATCCGATTGGGACAGACTTGCAGACCTGCTCCATAAACAGGCCCCTTCCAAATCCGTCATTGAAAAGAATGTTTATCCCGAAGCAGTCAATCTCGCAAAACTGGCAGAAACAAGGCTGACAGCCGGCATCAAGTCAATGCCACTATCTCCCATTTACATGCATCCACCAGTCAGAAAACCCGTGGAGTAGAGGCGGAGGGATTCGAACCCACGACCCGCGGATTAAGAGTCCGCTGCTCTGCCGACTGAGCTACGCCTCCAGAAGCAAAGGCATGAACTATAAGACCTTCTTATACAACTTTTCAAGCACAAAACCAAATTCACTCGCGAATTTGGGCCAGAATCCTGCCAACCACCTGGTCAATATCCATATCTGTCGTATCAATCACTATCGCATCGTCCGCACACCTTAGCGGATCCTGCTCACGGGCACGATCCCTGTCATCGCGCGATGCAAGCGAATCAAGTATCTCGTTCATGCGTACCTGAACCCCCGATTCATGCATTTCGTCATGACGACGTCTTGCCCGCTCAGCGGGATCAGCATCCAGATAGAATTTGACACGAGCATCGGGAAAAACAGTAGTTCCTATGTCCCTTCCTTCCATCACAATATCGCCATACCGGGTCGCAGACCTGAGCTGGTCAACTACGAATTTCCTCACTTCTGGTATCGCCGCAATAGCGCTGACATTCTCGTTAACTACCTTCTCTCGAAGCTCTCCGGAAAAACTCCGCCCGTTCATTAAAAATTTCAGAGCGCCATCCTCAATGACAAATTTAAGATCCGTTCTCTCCACCACAGCTCGAACCCCGGCGCGATCCTCAGGATGAACCCCGGCTTCAAGCGCCTCCCTGGTAACTCCCCGGTACAAAGCGCCGGAATCCATATACAAATATTCAAGACCTGCCGCAACTCTTCTGGCTACAGTCGACTTGCCCGAAGCAGAAGGCCCGTCAATCGCTATCACAGTCATCTCTCTCCCCTCCAGAATCGTCTTCATGAACCACATCAACGCCGCATAAACCGTTCAAGTCGCTCCAGAACGACGGATAAGAAGTTCCAACACAACCAACATTTCTTATCAGAACCGGCCTATCAGCAAAAAGACTCAACACGGCAAAAGCCATAGCTATACGGTGATCCCCATAACTGTCGATTTCACAGTCTCCGTGAATGCTCCCCCCGCCATATACTTTCAACCCGTCATGAAATTCTTCCACTGGCACACCCATTCCCGACAAGCCTGCGCACAACGCCGCTATCCGATCACATTCTTTCACCCGAAGTTCTCCAGCATCCCTGACTTCCGTTTCACCTTCGGCCATGGCCCCGCATACCGCCACCAACGGAATCTCATCCAGAAGCAACGGAATCTCTTCACCTTTCACACATGTGCCGCCAAGTCCTGCCCCCGTTACAGAAACCAACCCGGCAGGTTCCCAGCCATCCGGCCCGCTCTGATCTATGCTGCCCGGATCTGTCTTCACTTCCGCACCCATTCTTATAAGCACATCTAAAAATGCTTTCCGCCCGGGATTCAATCCCACATTGTCAATTCTGACAGAATTCCCCTCACCACATGCCGCTGCAGCAAACCAGAAAGCTGCGGAAGAGAAATCACCGGGAACTGTCCAGTCCTGCCTTTGAAAATCCGGGCCCGCCTCGCCATATCCTTCGACAGATATAGTCAAACCATCATATTCTATCGGAGCGCCCAAAGCTCTCAACATTCTTTCAGTATGATCCCGCGAAACCTTCGGCTCCACAATAACGGTCTTGCCTTCAGCATATAAGGCCGCAAGCATAATGCATGACTTGACCTGGGCCGAGGGCACAGGCAAATTATATTCAATGCTCCTTAAAAGCCCGCCCTGAATCCTTATCGGCGGCATGTTCGCGCCGCCAAGCAGTTCAACCCTGGCCCCCATAAGCTGCAAAGGCTCCTGAATGCGCCGCATCGGACGCTTCAATAACGACTCGTCACCCGTGAGCTCCGAGGCGAAATGCTGCCCGGCAAGAATACCGGATAATAATCGCATACCAGTGCCGGAATTCCCCATGTCCAGTACACCCGACGGGGCGGCCGGACGACCCCCCGACCCGCGCACAATAACTGTGTCCCGTTCAACCCGGAAACTCACACCCAGTGACTCCAACGCACGTAACGTCCCATTGCAATCCCCACTCATAAGAAAATTACTGATTCGAGATTCACCGTTTGATATCGCCGAAAAAAGCGCAGCTCGATGCGAGATGCTTTTATCCCCCGGAATCTCGACTATTCCGGAAAACCTGGAATGCGGAAGAACCTTCTTGTTTACCTGCCTGGTCATCGGAGACTCTCCCTTAACTTTCTGCTCTCAGCAAGATACTGCCGCAGACCATCAAAATCAGCCGCCTCAATAATGGCGGCCAGATCGCCAAGTTCTTTTTCAAAAACCCGAAGCTGTAACAGAATCTGTTCTCTGTTCGTTCTGACTATGTCATGCCACACAGAC
>CAYTRK010000344.1:0-2553 GCA_964440205.1 uncultured Victivallaceae bacterium | reverse complement strand
TGCCCGCATTGAACGACTCGGGGCACCCCGCTGCGGCTCGAATTATGAAACAGGCCCTGGATCTTTTTCCGGAAAGACAGGATTATATGTGGGCTGCCACCGAAGGCGCAGAGGGGAAACCGCCAGGCCGAACGTCGTTCTTTTTTGATTATGCGGGATACGCAGTAATGCGCAGCGGTTGGAGTCGTGACGCGACTACGCTTTACTTTGACAACGGCCCTGTGGGCGCCTCCCACGTTCACCAGGACAAACTGAATCTTGTGTTGTACTGTTGCGACAGGGAATTGCTTTTCGATGCAGGCGGGGGTATGTACGACAACAGTGAGTTCAGGAAATACGATATTTCAACCTTCTCGCACAACACTGTAACTGTCGACGGGCTTTCGCAGAGGAGGCGGAATGAGCCGCCTTCAGTTGAGGTTGTTGATGCAGAATGGCAAAGCTCAGCCGAATATGATTTTGCGTCAGGAACATATGCTGAGGACTACGGGCGAGAAGGGTATCGGCCGGCAAAACACCACCGCCAGGTTCTGTTTCTGAAGCCCGGAATCATTATAGTGGCAGATCGGCTGGAACCTCGAGACAACGCGCAGCATGAATTTCAGTCCCGCTGGCATATACGCTCGACTAATGTAAACCATGACAAGAATACCGGCGCGGTTATAAGCACGGACGCCGGAAAACCCAATGTGGTAGTGGCGTCTCTGAGTCGGGACGTAAATGTAAGTCTTTCTTGCGCACAGAAAGTTCCGACATTAAGCGGTTGGTACGTTAGAAAAGACCAACAACATGAGCCGGCTACGACTGTAACGCATACGTGGAAATCCGATGCGCCGTCTGTGGCGCTCACGCTAATTCTTCCGCTGAGAACCGGAGAAGAACTTCCTGTAAAGCGGATCGAAAGTCCTGCTGGATGCGATGCAAAAGTAATTCTTGCAACACTAGCGTCCCATATGGCAAAAGGGGGACGTACCACGGAGACACTGTGAGATACGGAGAAGAGGTCGTGTGAATTCGTGAGGACCCGAATTCACGCGACGGTGGTGGTGGGAGAAAAATGAGAGCATGAGAGAAGGCTCCAAGTATCAGCGCCTCCGTGGTAAGCTTTCAAATATCGAATGCAGGTTGGACGCGAGATGCCTAAAACGTTAGTAAATGCGGCTGTTCCATCGCGCGTGGTTGACATAACGAAGGCAGCAGGAATTCAGTGAGATATGCGGGTTAAATGTCAACTTCATGCTTGAGATGAAATAGTTTTGGAAAAGTTGCCTGTTTCAGACATCTGGTCGATACCTTGGTAACCAAGCAGGCAGCGCACATGGGTATAATTCTTTTGCTCTACATGCGCGGGTTGTCATTGCCTTTTCCTGACCGGCGACGGGTCATTTAATGTGGCCGAACACATGTTTCTGCAATCAGGATTTCCGTAGCAGAAAACCGTTTCGGAATGGGTATTTGAGTTGACATTTTGCTTGTGAATGTGGAGCATGTTCATAAGAAAACCGAGCTGGCGGAACCTGTTTGAAAGTTGAATTGTTTGTATGATGCGAAGCTGATACCGGCAAGATGTTTGTGCTGAAGATTATGGTGTTACACAAAAGAACGAGGGGGAAAAAAGATATGTTGAAGAGCAAGGTGCGTAATTTAATAATTTCAGTTCTGTTTTTGTTTGCCGGGATATCATGGGCGGCAACAGGTGTGGATTTGACGGTAGATGAACCGGCCGGAGTTTCAGTCGGTGAGATGGAATGGGTGACAACAGGAGTGCCTTTGCCTGAAGGGGCAGTGAAGAAAGCTGACCGGCTTTGCATCGTTCAGGGAAACCGCAAACTTCCTTCTCAGGTAAAGGCAATGTGTTCATGGCCTGACGGTTCTGTCAAATGGGCGCTTTGTACTTTTCCTGTCAAGCTCAAGTCAAATGGCGACGCAAAGGTTAAGCTGACTGACACGGGAAACAATACAAAAGGGAGCCCGCTGTCGGTTAAGAACCAATCCAAATCTATAATTGTGAACACTGGGCTGATTGAGGCTCGGATAGACAAGGAGAATTTTCGGATTCTGGACGAGGTAAAGCGAAAAAATCAGGTGATGCTCAAACAAGGCGAGTCTGACGGAGCAATTCTCTGGCTGTCCCCGAATCAGTCAATTAATGCGGCTGACATGAAACCCGAAAAAGTGGAAGTTGAGGAGGAGGGTCCTTGCCGCGTTAGTGTTACAGCAAAAGGGCGGTTTAAAGGCGCCATGTCTAAGGGTGGCAAAGAGATGATCCGATGGACCTGTCGTTTGTATTTCAACGCTATGTCGGATCAGATTCGCATCCATTTTACATTAGGAAATGACGGCGCCATGGGAGCAAACCGGCGAGGTGGGCGCGAATATTTTAAATTCGAAGCGTTGCGCCTGAATTTCGGATTAAATCTTGGGAATGTTGTCAAGGTGGTCAGCAGGGAAGCCGACGGGACGACATCAGGCGATAATGCCTTTGTCATGCGACAAAAAGGGGCTTACAAAAAGCCCGGTATTTTTGAGGCTCGGCTGGGTGATAAGGTCTTG
>CAYTRK010000343.1:0-2557 GCA_964440205.1 uncultured Victivallaceae bacterium | reverse complement strand
GAAGATCTCACTATGTCATAGGCAGTGCGCTCATTATTGTTAGCATTTTAACGCTTTGGCTGACCTTAACAACAAATGCGGAGAAAACCGCCGTAGCCGAAGATGCTGTCGCAAATGAGCCGATCGGAATAGCCCAAGGCATATATCCCGGTCGTGTCGTATGGGTCCATGATCCCAATGCAACGCACTGGCAGGGCTACGAATCCGATGAGCCCTGGTGGGCAAGCAATCACACAGACCTTGAAGTTGTTGAAGAAATGATGCGGCAGGCCATACGATCGATTGCAGGTAAATGCAGTGTCGAGCAGGCATGGGACGCTATTTTTAAGCATTTCAACGAATCACGCGGTAAAGGCCAAATCGGCTATCAAAACGGCGAAAAGGTTGCTGTCAAAGTGAACCTGAGCACCTGCAATGCCAGGGACAACCAGGTCGATCCCGTAACTTACAATAAAAATCCCGGCATTATGAACCGCATCGACAACTCGCCACAAATGATTTTGGCATTGATTAGGCAGCTTGTCTATAGAGCCGGAGTTGCTCCTGAGCAGATTACGGTAGGAGATCCGACAGGAATGATCCCGAATTTCTACTGGGATATGCTGCACCCGGAATTTCCTTCGGTAAAATTTCTTGATAATTACGGAGGCTCAGGCAGAGCTCGTGCACAATTTTCCGAGGTGCCGGTTCACTGGAGCACAACCGATGCAAACGGTAAAATTACCGATTATCTGCCGGTTTCCTTTGCAGAAGCAGATTATATTATCAATTTCGCTGTATTAAAGGGCCATTCTGCCGGAGTTTCGTTATGTGCCAAGAATCATTACGGCTCGCTGTTACGATGCCCGGACGGTTATCTTCGAGATGCAGGATACCTGGATTATTATAATTTAAGTGCAGTGCATAGGAATTTGTATTTGAGGGCTTATGAGGTGAAGAGTTTTTGTGGAGTAGGCTTTATATGTTGCAATTTAGTTCAAGAGGTACGATCTGGATGTTGAAGCGAGCTTTTTATAGGTTCGGAAGTATCATAACGGAAGCTGCCGCCGCATTTTGGGCATGTCAGTGCAGGGACTCCCTCAGGTTCAACAGGCGGGAAGGCGTCAACAACGATATCTTCTATCCAGTCGCTATGGTCACAAGAACGGCAGCGATACTTGTACCAATCGCTTTGTCCCAACCACGGGTATTCTTCGGTTTCCTGTGGTTCCGGTGGATTGTTTTTCATCCGGCAATTCCTCAAACAATAAGAACTCTTTAATGGTACCGTATTTGGGATGAGATATCAACTCCAACAACATATCGCTGCCACAGTTTGGACAAAGCAGGGGGTCTTTTCCGAAGCTCTCAAAGAAACGCTGTTGAAAAGGTTTTGCCGGAAGTACTCTGTATCCTCTGGGATCGTCGGGCATGTTAACGGGAATGATTTGTCCAATGAGTTCTCTCATTTTCTGATATCGCACATTTCCATGCAGGCCGTAATAGCGAATTCTCTGAAAACCTTTTGGCAGAATATGCTGTACCATTCGTCCAATGAATTGCAGGACAGGGAGTCTTTCATGCTCAATTTTTGCTGTTTTGTGGTCCCGATACCAGTAGCTGACGGTTTTCCCGTCATAGCTTTCAATCCTGCGAACAGAGATAGGCGGCGAGACGACATACCTGGCCAGATATTGAGCAAGGCCCTGTCCTCCAGGCGGAACTTCTCCAGCCTGCAGAAATGCGACAAAGCCATTGGGATAATCCGTCCAGGCTCTGTCGATGTCTTTTGCAATGTTCGGATCGGGAATATTTTCTCTGAGCATATTCAAAAGATGAAACTGCCATTTTTTGTGCATCATATCGTAAGGGATGTAGCTGACAGACTTCCAGTTGCCTTCTTCGTCAAGCCCTCCGACGGTCATGAGGATATGAAGATGTGGGTTGTAATTTCCGGGGCGTCCTGCGGTTTGCAGAACGATAATATTTCCGATATCGAGCTTTTTTATGCCTGTGCAGGTTTGGAGAATATCTTTGATGCAGGCATTTCCTGCCCGCATGAGCTGGCTGAGCAACTCGGGGTTACGAAAGAACCAGAGACGGAGAAACTCGGGCATAGTCAGTACAACATGTCGATATGTTACGCCCGGCAGCAGCCTTCGAGAGATGAAGTCAGACCATCGGTCAGTGTAGACCTTTGCGCAGGAAAGGCAGAAGCAAGACTTGCAGGTGAAAGCAATTCGGCGTGTTTCGCCACAGTAGCAGCAACGGTATTGCACAAAGCCCATCTTTTTTGGGTCGCCGCAGTCAAGCATTTTCTGGACTGTTGCGGTGTAGTCAGATTCGTCAAAACGTGGATGAAACTTTCTAAAGGTATCCCAGTGATCACGGAATATCTGCTTGAATATGTTTTTGTCTATGCCTTCCATGGCCATTCTCTGCGAACAAAGATAGCAGAGTTGGGCGGATAGGTCGAGAAAAGAGTTAAATAATGGTTTATGGTGAAAATTAAAAAGTCCCCGGCGAAGCCGGGATAAGTTCAAAGATTAGATAGTATTTTTTATCTCTTTGCTAATGT
>CAYTRK010000342.1:0-2563 GCA_964440205.1 uncultured Victivallaceae bacterium | reverse complement strand
ATTCCTTACGCTGTCGGGCAGCTTCACGGTGCCGGTCAACCCCGTGCTGTGGAACGAGCCCCGGCCTATGGACACTATGCCGTCGGGAATTTCAACCTGCGTTATTTCGGACTGTCTGACAAACGCGAAGCGACCCACGGCCGTCACCGGCTTGCCGTCGATCTCGGACGGCAGGGTGATCTCGCCGCCAGGGCCGTTGTATCCGGTCAAGGTTATCTCCCCGTTCTGCTCTTCATAGCTGAAATCGCCGGCTTCCGCAGCCCATGCGGCGAGACCGACAGAGAGTGAAATGACTATGCTCAGGAAAACGATATTACGATTATTCATGATATTGCCCCCATTCTTTATAATTGTTTGCTTTCCGTGACGTGTTTCACCCTAGTAGGTTTGCACTTGCAGAGTCAATGGCAAACCTGCCTGGATTTGCGGCGATGCTGCGTGGACAGCGCAAGTAGACCCCTGAAGTTTGGCATTTGACTAGACTTTCATAGCCGCCCAAAACAAAAAACCAGATTGCCGGAACACTTTTTTATTGCGTTCCGGCATTTTTTTTGTTTTTGTGGGGTCTAGCGCATATGCTACTGTATATGCTAGACCTTAAAACAGGAGATGCGACATGGGATATCCAACAAAGGTTCAGTTGATAAGCAGGAAGAAGACATCCGATCAATATTACATCAACTTCCCCACAGCCATTGCCGAGGCGGCGGGATTGTCGAAGGGGGAAGTCGTGCACTGGGAGATACACGACCGTAGCACCATGGTGCTTAGCCGTCCCGACGCGCCCCCGTCACCGCTTGAAAAAAAAACGGCGCGCTGAGCGAACACGTGCTGGCGATTATTTCAGAGCAGGCCGAACAGGGGGCCGAGGGAGGCCAGCAGAAAGAACTGGCTCAGCATATGGTGGCTCATCTGCTCTGCACTGAGCGGCGTACAGTCACCGGTCTGCTCAACGCCCTGGGGCGGGAGCAACAGGACTGGAGCAAAGCATACAGACTGTATAAAAAACATGTGGATGGCTCGGCTATCTTCGCGCCTATCCTTGACGGCGTGCTGGATTTGCTTCCGAAGGGTTCGCCGCTGGTTGTCGCCGCAGATGATTCGCATCTTAGAAAGACAGGTCTAAAGGTGGAGGGCGCCGGTTGGCATCGAGACCCGCTCGGTCCAGGATTCCACACCAACCTGATCTGGTCGCAGCGATACATCCAGTTGTCCGCAGCGGTTCCGGATCCGGCCAACCCGAAGCGCTCGCGGATGATTCCGATCGCCGTTGCGATGATCCCCAAGCTGCCGAAGCCGGCTAGGGATGCGACCAGCGAAGAGATCGCTCGCTACGCGAAGATCAAAGCTCTCAACAGCCCCGGGGCCCATGCCGAACGATTGCTTCGGCAGGTTCGCGGCCACATCGATTCTTCCCCCGCTCATGCCGACAGAAGGATCCTGGCATGCGGCGACGGGGATTATTCCAACTCGACACTGCTGCAGCATCTTCCGCCCAGAACAATCTATGTCGGACGGACGCGCAGCGACCTCAAGCTTAATGGCGTTCCGGAGCAGCCGCGGCATCGTTCCGCCGGGCGGCCCCGTTCATACGGCAAGCAACTGGCCACACCCGAGGAGCTGCGCAAAGACAAGACCGTCCCATGGAATCAACTCGCGATCTGCAACGGCCCAAATAACACCAAGGTGCGCTACAAGCGCATCCCGCGGGCCAAGTGGCATATTGCCGGAGAGAAGGCCGTCGTACAGATCGTCGTGATCGCTCCCCTGCGCTACAGGAAACGAAAGAATGGACGCTGGCGGTATACCAAACCGACGCATCTGGTCTGCACCGATGCGGACATGTCCGTCGAGGAACTGATTCAGGCCTACTTCTGGCGGTGGGGCATAGAAGTCAACTTCAAAGAAGAAAAGCAGCTCTTCGGAGCAGGTCAGGCACAGGTGCGCAGCGCCGTGAGCGTTTCGACTGCTCCAGCCGTCTGCATAGCCTCCTACGCGGCATTGCTCCTCGCCGGCCTTCGATGCTATGGCTTCCATTCCAGACCTCCATCGGTCAAGCCGCCAAAGTGGTACCGGAAAAAGAAGAACACCCGGGTCACCTCCTCGGACCTGCTGAAACAACTCCAGCATGAGATGATGCTGTCAGGCGCAGGCAATTTCTCGCCGCTCGCATCAAGCTTACCCCGACACACGAGCTCCGATAAATTATCCTGGAGACCAGCTTCGTGAACTCAGCCCTAATGAAAAGCCACAGTCAAATGTTTCACTGATGCCAAACTTCAGGAGGGCGGGTTGGGGGCTGGGCTTCGGGGAAGCCCGCCCTACTTCATCAATCCTGCTGGCTTGCCAAGGCGAAGTTCAAAAAATGCATAGCATTTTTGAACGAAGACTGGCGGAGGGAGAGGGATTCGAACCCCCGGAGCCTTTCGGCTCAACGGTTTTCAAGACCGGCGCATTCGTCCACTCTGCCATCCCTCCGGCTGGCACGGCAATACAACCAGCATATATTGCTTAGCCCGTCAACACAATCCAATCTAAAAGCAAAAAAATCTGCCTCTTCAGC